>JAGXLC010000192.1 GCA_018334875.1 Bacteroidales bacterium
CGCTTCATTATTTTTCGCAAAAAGCCGGTTTTTCTAATGCGGGGTTACCTGCATCCACCCCGCAATCCATCCCGCATTCATAAACTTTCCCGCTTACCAGCGGGATTCGTTTATGAATAATGCAGGTAAAATGAATGCAGCAAATTTAAAACATTTATTATCTCATTATATCGAATTCACTCAAGGAAATTAAATAATTTTGCTAATAAACCATCTCAATGATCCGTTATTCCTTATAAAGTAAATCAATATGAAGGCAAAAAAAGTTTTATTCACCTTTCTGGTTATCATTCTGTTCAGCATGTCAGCCCGGTCTCAGGCAATAAAAGCCGGACTGGGAGACGAATTGCGGCTGGATCCTCCTTTAAGTCTGTTAACAAAAGTTACTTTCGATATGGAATTCCTGGACCCCGCTTTAAGGACCTCCCTGGATTTTATTTTCCTGCCGGAGCTCAGAGGAAACCTGGACATTCATTATTCATTTCTAAGCAAGGACAACCTGAATCCCTACGGTATCGCCGGGGTCAATTTTTCCAGGATGTCGGGATTCAACCTGGGCGGAGGTATGAATATCCCCATAACAAACAAACTCGATGGATTTGTTGAAGCAAAATACATTTTCAGATACAATCCCGAAGCCTCATTAAAATTTGGCCTTCTTTTTATACTTTAAAAGACAAGGGATATGCTCATTTTTGCCTTTTCATCATCCGAGAGGCAAGGTCGTGTAAGGGCTTTTTCACCTCATCGCTTTTAGATATTTTATCCAGCGAGGTAAGGGCGTCTCTGAAATACTCTTCTGCTTTATCCGCTGTGAGCTGGTCTATGCCCAGACGGAGGTATATATCCTTAACTTGTTGTATCTTTGATTGAGGATCAATCTGTTTATTCCCGATCACCCGGTCCAGCTTCTCCCTGTCTGCCGGATCACTTTTCTCATAAGCCTTGATAATAAGGTAAGTTTTTTTATCGGACAGGATGTCGCCTCCTATATTCTTTCCAAAGGCCTGTTCATCTCCAAAACTATCCAGATAATCATCCTGAAGCTGAAAAGCAATGCCCATATTTTTTCCGAATTCAAAAATTTTATTGGGCTGGTCTTCCCCGGCACCCCCGATCAATGCACCCATTTTAAGACTACAGGCAATCAGTTCGGCAGTTTTCAATTCGATCATTTTCAAATATTGCTGCTCGGAAACATCAGGGGTGGTTTCAAAATCCATATCATATTGCTGCCCCTCACACACCCGTAATGCCGATTGATTGAAAACCCTGTAAACCTCGTGTGCCTCTCTTCCACGGTAATCAAATACATAGTCATAAGCCCTGATAAACATAGCATCTCCGGAGAGGATGGCAGTGTTGATATCCCATTTGGCATGTACAGTTGGATGGTTTCTCCGCACACTGGCTTTGTCCATAATATCATCATGAACCAATGTGAAATTATGGAAAATCTCTACTCCCAATGCAGGCATCAAAGCCGGCTGTAAATCGGAAGTAAATAAGTTTGATGCCATAAGCAAGAGGGCAGGCCTCAACCTTTTCCCGCCCGTATGTAATGAATAGGATATGGGTTCATACAACGCGCTGGGTTCCTGAACAAAATTTTGTTCGGCAATCGCTTTCCGGATAATTCCCTGAATTTCTTCAAAATAATACATAATTGCGAAACATTGGATTATAGCCATATAAAATTACAACAATTCATATATCTCTCCAATTTAATTTCTATAATATAAAACTTATGAGATTATATTTCGTATATGGCAGATAACAGATTCTGGTTTTATTTGTTTAACCATGGCTCGATTCATTTTGTGTACTGAATTTTACAATATGGTTTGGAAAACATTCGATTAATAACTAAATTTCGCATTAAATAAAATTTCATTGTATGAGAAAAGATACCATACTCGTACCCTGGGACTTCACAGAAGTAACTGAAAATGCACTTTTGCATGCCCTCAAACTCTCGACTCATTTGGAAAACAAAATTCAGTTAATTCATATCGTAAAGAACGAAAAGCAGCAAAGTGAGGCTGAGAGAAGGCTTAAGAATGACGTTGAAAGGCTTTCTGCAAAACATGGTGGGGTTTCAATTGAACCCGTAGTCCGTGCCGGAAGTTTATTTCATGAAATCAGTAATTATGCCTCAGATCATAACATAAGCCTGGTTGTTATGGGCACACATGGCATTAAAGGAGTTCAGAAATTAACCGGAAGCTGGGCTTTGAAGGTAATCGTGGGCTCCAAGGTTCCATTTATTGTTGTTCAGGGTCCGCCTTCTAAAAGCGAAGAATTCAAAGATATCGTATTCCCCTTGGATTACAGACAAGAAGTGAAACAAAAAGTTAACTGGGCCCTTTTTCTGGCCAAATATTTTGATGTCAACGTTCACATTATGGTCCCGAAATCAAAAGATTCCGGTTTACAGAAAAAAATAAAACTCAACGTCAATTTTGCAGAAAGAATATTTAAAAACCATAACATCAACTACAACATACAAAACATTGATTCCAGCGGCATTGGAGAAAAAACAATAGATTATGCCAAAGAGATAGATGCTGACATCATTCTGATAATGACCACAAAAAATATTGATTTCACGGATTATTTACTTGGGGCTAAAGAACAATACATCATTGCCAATCCGGCGCAAATACCTGTTATGTGTGCCAACCCCCGCACAGATATGAACAGATACGGCAGCTTTAGTGCTACGGGAGGCTAATAAAAAACTATGTAATCTGTCTTTTACAAATGCAGCAGTGACCAGGGCAGAATGATCCATCCCGGTTTCCGGCAAAATCTGGGGGTTCACCACAATAATATAAGCCATGGTCATAAAAGTGGTGACCCCTGCAATCACCTCTTTCCGAATGGTGGTCTGATGGGCTTTAAGATTAAAAAATTATCCAGGAGTCGTTTCATACGCTTACTGCCTGAATTTGCCCATCTCCATAGAAACTTACCTTTTGTTTCGTAAAAGTCTAAGGCGAATAGCGGGAAAGAACCTGAACGATTCATACTCCTGCAATCCAAATAATTTAAAAAACCGTCTTCGTCCGATTCTTCGCAGCCGAATGCTTTCAAAGTAGGAAATAATCCTGTTCAGCACATCAAAATATAGAATAACATACCAAAAAAAGATGGCAACCCATAATCTGATGATGTTAAACCAAAAAGTATCAATCTTCAGGTCACCTATGAATTTTGCAGGAGCAAAGTAATGCGCCCTACCCTTTCGGGAATCAGGCAAGCGGTAAACCGGATCCCTCAAATAGATGATCTCCTGATCTTCAATATAATAGCTGTTCAATTGGTCTGAATTTTCCACCAAAGTAGCCAGGCGTTTATTATGATACTCATCCTTCAATGCCTGAAATTCCTCCTCTCCTCCCAACTCTTTAATAAGACTGTCCCGAATGTGTTGTTTTCTGTTTTTAGCGGAGGAATACCTTGAAGAAGCCATACCATCAAGGGTATCCAGGAGGGTTCGGGTTTGGGCTTTAAATGCGCCGAGAGATTGTTGGTTTACTTCACTAAAAGACTCATAATCTATAGAATACCGTTCGGATAATTCATCCAATTCATTTTGCAGCAGACCGATTCTGCTTCTTGCACCGGATGTAATGGAATCTTCTTCTATCTGACTTAAGGCTGATTCCATTAAAGGAATGCGATAACCCTGGTCAAAGAAAGTGGTGCTTATAGTGACTTCCGGCTGGAAAAAATGTTTCTCGAATTCATTCTCCTTAAACTGTGTAACTACCAATGCCTCATAGGCCCATCTGGAGGTAATCAGATTGCCAATCATGGGAACATATTTTTCGGATTTAACCGATTGGTGCATGTTGCGAAAATCAATCACCACCCCGCTAAACAGCAATTGAGGTACAAGAATCAAGGGCACAAGGATATAAATGGCCACAATCGAATTAAACCCTGAGGAAATATTGAGGCCTACCATATTGGCCCAACATGCAGTTGTAAATAAGATGAAAAAATAGGAAAAAGTCAGTTCTTTTATCTCGAGAATGTTATTTCCTATGAGGGTATAAGCCATCATGTGAAAAGCTGAAATAATGATCAGGACTAAAACTTTTGCATTCAGGTAACTAAACCGGCTTAGATTCAGGAATTTTTCCCTTTCCAGCAGCCTTTTGTCCTTGAAAATTTCCTCTGCACTTATAATCAGTCCCAGAAACAGAGCAACAATCACACACATAAAAAGATATCCCGGAAGATTGGGGTTGTCTCTGAAAACATATTCACTGACACTTCCGGCTATGTTTGAATTCTTTGTGATAAAAGCCAATAACAGGGACAATATGGGAGCTTCAAAAATCACAAGCAGGAGATACTGTTTGTTGGCCAGTTTTGTCAGCACATCCCGTGTAAAATAGATACGAAGTTGTTTAAACTTGTTCGGAATACTAAAATCCGACTGGGGGATAACCCGCTTATAAGGCCGTCTGATCCGCTGAATAATGGGATCAATATTTTTCATATATTTTTTATACCACTCCTCCGGGGAAATTTTCCGTTTGCGGGTAAGTTTCCCGTCCACATCAACCACGCGGGCCTCAACATTTCTTAATATCTGTTCGGTTTTGATATTCCCACAGGTGGGACATTCGCTTTGTTCGGAATCCACAAAATTGTTCATCCGTTTGAAATAGGTAACAGAATCCACCGGATTTCCATAATAGATGATGTGCCCTCCCTGATCGATCACCAGCAATTTGTCAAGCATCTTAAAAATGTCTGATGAAGGCTGATGTATATTACTAAATATCAATCTACCTTTAAAGGTCTGCCTTTTCAGCATCAACATCACTTTCTCCGAATCTGCCGAGGACAAACCCGAAGTGGGCTCATCCACAAACAAAACAGAAGGTTCTCTCATGAGCTCGAGGGCAATGTTCAGTCGCTTTCGCTGCCCACCACTCAAAAAGGTATTCAGGGCATTTCCCACACGAAGATCCCGTGCATCATCCAAATCAAAACTTACCAGTGAATTTTCAACCACATCTCTGATCTGTTCCTCGTTATAATCGCTGAAACAGAGCCTGGCATTATAATACAGATTCTGAAATACCGTAAACTCTTTTATCAGCACATCATCCTGGGGTACAAAACCAATCACCCCTTTTAACTTTTCACTGTCTTCATGAATATCAAATCCGTTAATGGTGATATTTCCTTTCTTCGGCTTCAGGTTGCCGTTCAAAAGATTCAGCAGGGTCGATTTTCCGGATCCGCTGCTTCCGATAATCCCGATCAGACGACCGGACTCCTCATTGAGTGTAAAAGGTTTGATCCCATTGGGGCTGTTACCGTAGGAATACTCGATACTATTGGCATTAAATACAAATTGGGTTTTTGCGGTATCCTGAATAAATTTTCCTGAAACCCAGGTGTAATAGATGGAACCAAATTTTGAGTTTTTAATGACGCCGCCAAACGACCAAATATAGGAGCGATAAGGTTTTATTGCCCGCCCGTGGAGCATCAGACTATCACCGCCGTAATATCGCAACACGAAGGTATTGGAACTTCTAATATAGAACACCACTATCCTTCCGCTCAGCCGTTTGATATACATGTGCTTGATTTCCTTTTCCTCGGGCTCTTCTTCGGAATCGATAATAAGCAGGTTTCGTTTGTAGCGGGTTCGGTCTAAGTGGCCGAAAGTAAATTCCTTGAGGTCTTTATATTCTTCTTCGTCAATCTTAAGTTTTTCGGCTGTATCGTCCACAAAATTGATCTCAAAACGAGTAACTTCCCTGTCAATGGAAATGAAATCAAGCAAACTGATAATAACCAGTATTTTTTCCTCTTTCTGAAACTCTTCATTTAACTGGTTACATAAATCTACAAGCCGCTCTTCAAGGGTTTTTCCGTGTATAACGTCATGAGCCGGATCCAGTGATTCGGGATGATAGTACCTTACACGATAATCAAAATAATTCAGGTACTCTTCAGCCAGTTCACTATCAAACTGCTGATTCAAAAAATCACTGATAATCCCTCTCTTGTCTTCGATATGGCTTGATTTGTTTGCCTCCGAAACCAGTGCAAACAATCGCAAAATTGCCTTCAATATCGACTCATTCATAGATCTCGGTTATAAATAGCCAATCAAAATAACGAGCACAATATAAAACGAAACAACAACCTTATCAAAAAAAACAACAAAAATTAATCGGTTCTTATTAAACTGTATTATTCTTACCGCAGTTTTAGCTACAAACAAATTTTCATAACCTGATGATAGGTATCGATCTCAAAGTTAAGCAATTTAATTTTTTTTGAAGGCACATAGGAAAGATAGGATTTCACATAAATTTATCATTTAAGCAATTGGAGCATAAAAATTATTGAAAAAGATTGAACAAGGTCTTATGCATTCAATCCATCCTTAATCTTTGTTCAGATGGAGACTTGGGAAACAAATAAGTCAGGGCGACAAAAAGAAACAATGAAGCTGTGATACCAAAAATATTCGGGTCCAGATCAAATGGAAGGCTAAACTGAGCTATAGTAAGATAGAGCGTAATTCCCCCGCCAATCAGCATTGACCAGAAAGCGGCGACAGGGCTGCTTTTCTTCCAAAACAAGGCTCCGAGTATCGGTATGAAGAGCCCCGACACCATAAAAGCATAGGAATAGAGCATCAACTGAAGCACATTTTGCATTTTGAGGGCCAGCAATAAAGCCGAGCCTCCTATCGCAAAGGTTAATAGCTGGGATATTCGAAGCACCTTTTTAGAATCATGCCGGAAATGGAAAATTTTATCCAGTATGTCCGTGAGCACATTCCCGGAAGATGCCATGAGGCAACTGTCTGCAGTTGACATAATGGCTGAAAAATAGGCTGACATCATCAGGCCCATCAAGCCCACAGGCAATACTGTTCTGAGCAGCAAAGGCAAACCCATTTCGGAATCAATGCTTTGCAGATCGGGATAACCCAAATGGGCAAACATGCCATTTTCAAGTCCCACCCTGGCGAACAGTCCCAGAATAACCCCCATCATGGCCATAACAGGCCACTCGAAAAGACCGGCAATAAACCATGCCTTTTGTGCTTCCTTTCTGCTGCGTGTGGAATAGATTCTTTGATATAAGGTCATTCCCACAAACCATATAGGCACAATGGTAACACCCCAATTGACCAGTTCCTGCCATGAGACATTGCCTAAAGACAGAAACTCCTGGGGTATGGTAGCTTTTATCTCCGACATTCCGCCAATGGCATTATAACCCAGGGGAATGCCTATCAGAATCAACCCGCCCATAAGAATGAGCCATTGTATGGTATCCGTATAGATCACTGCTTTCAGACCACCCATCACTGTATAAACCACAGCAATCACTCCCATAATAATCAAAGCTTGATTCAGTTGAAGATCTACAAAGGTGGCAGAAGCCAGTTTGGCACCTGCCAGGATCTGCGAACTGGTAAAACCCATGTAGCCAATGGCGGAAATAATCCCAGCCAATAAGGCAACCCTGGGAGAATAAAATTGCTCAAATATCTGAGGGAAAGTAAACAATTTAATTTCATGGGACATTCTGCTCACCCGGGGGATTAGAAAAACAGCGCTAAGCCAGGCTCCTATCAGTCCGGTAAACAGCATCCACGAACCGGCAATGCCCATAATAAATCCAAGACCACCCAGACCAATAGAAAAACCGCCTCCAACATCGGTAGCTACTACAGACAAACCCACATGGAGGCTGCCCATGCTTCTGCCCCCTACATAGTAGTCATCCGTGTCCTTATTTCTCCGAAGGAAGAAATAACCCACACCCAACATAACTACCATATAGAGAATAAAAATGGATAAATCGACAAAATGCATATCACTTATTTTTTCAAAAAATTAATCCATAAATAAA
>JAGXLC010000193.1 GCA_018334875.1 Bacteroidales bacterium
TAAAAATTCTTTTCTTGTCATGGTGGTGGTTTTAAGGATTTAAAATATCAATGGTATTTTTTCTCCAATCAAAAAGTTTTGTCATCCTGCCCGGGAATGGGATGAAAAATTCCTTCATTCAATGACTTAGTTCTCTAACAAATTTGTGGGAAGAAAAGTTGAGTCCGCTACAAAAAGTAGGCTGGATAAAGATCCAAATCCACCAAAAACGCCTTTACATCAACCCGTGCATATACTAAATCTCTTGCATTGCTATCAGCGCGGGATTGGCAGATCCAACCCGACCTCTTTCATACTCGGGGTGGAGGATATGTTCCTTAAGCCCCCGAAGGGCTCAAACCACCTAACCCTGAGGATTTTCCATTTTTTCTTAAATGGTTGCCGTATTGTTCGTCTCGATACTGAAATGTTTTCTAATAGTTTTCCACTAAATCTAAGAAACAAACCACATAGAATTCAACATCTATCACTTAGCAAAATACAAATAAAGATCGACGGACTATACAAAACTTAAAGCTGAAAACTACAAAGCAAATCACTCCCATTTGACAATTACCTCCAAAATCCCTATCTTGAGGAAAAAATCTGCCTATGCATCCACAGACCCTGAAAGTCAACGACCTTGAGCTCACATGGTACGAAGGCCGGGCCAAGGGAACACCCATCGTCTTTCTCCATGGCAACTCCCTTTCTTCAGAAATCTTCACCGAACAGTTTGCCGATCCCCTGCTGGCCGACCATTACGGGCTGATTGCCCTGGATCTGCCGGGGCACGGTCAGTCGGCACACTCGGAAGATCCCATAAAAGACTATTCCATTCCCGGATTCATCAACCACTTCCTTGCCTTTATCGAAAAGATGCAACTGGACAAAGCCATATTTGTAGGCCACTCCCTGGGCGGCCACATACTGATGGAAGCCTACGAAAAACTCAAAGACCACATGCTGGGGATGGTTGTCCTGGGGGCCCCTCCCTTCACCCTGCCCCCGGATATGGAAAAAACCCACCATGAAAGTGACGCCCAATTTCTGGTCTTTCAGGAAGAGCTGAGCGAGGAAGAGATCCATCAATTTGCCCAGGCCTGCGTACGCGAAGGTCACGAAGATCCCGAATTGCTGAAGGATGCCGTGCGTCATTCCGATCCTGGCATGCGCGCCGGGTTGGGACACTCCTTTTCCAAAGGGGAGATACAGGATGAAACCAGGATCCTCGCCAACATGAGCCACCCCCTGGCCATCTTCCACGGCAGAGGCGATCAGCTGATCAAAGGCAGTTACTTCCAGGATTTGAACCTGCCCACCCTCTGGCACGAAGAAGTTCAGTTCATCGAACAGGCAGGACATTGCCCCCAGTGGGAAAACCCCGAAGCCTTCAATAAACTGCTGGATAATTTTATCAAGGAGATAAGCAAGTAAATAGATCCCACAAAACCAGTACCCCTTAACCCCTGAATTGCCAGGCAAATCAGGGGTTTTATCTGTTCACGCATTATGGTCTGATCCCTGAACATCAGGATACTGGCTGACAAAAACATAACCCACTAACATCTGGCGCTCATTACCCCTTCAAGCACGGTTATGTATGAAACCTGCACGGTGAATAAATCTCATTGTCTTTAAAATGAAAAGTTTATATCATTATCCCACCCAATTGTATCCAAAAACGAACCCTATATGCCACAGGTGCGCCTTAACAACTCATCTGTCAATACTACCCTATCGGACCATATGGGAGTATCCAGCAAACACCCCAATAATAAAGAAATTAAACAGATGCTTTCTTCTTTCATCCCGATGAAGGGGGAAATTATCTATTCACAGGTATTCTCCACCGAGCAATGTGTATTGAGCCCCTGGCAATCAAACCTTTTTGGCTTCAGGGAATCCATCTGCGACATCAATCGGGTCATCGACATGGTCCATCCCGGCGATGTGGATCAGGTTTGGAATATCACGCGAAAGGCTATGGATCTTATCTACTCGGAGTATCAGGAGACTCGCCGGTTTATCTATCGCAGCACCTACCGCATCCTGTACAAAGGCCATAGCTATATCCGGATTTTAAGGGAAACGGCACCTTTATTGTACGATGAGAAGGGCAAGATCATCGCCAGTGTCAGCAGGAGTACGGATATAACTTGCATGGGGCATCCCAAAGAGATAAAAGGCTGGCTTACCTTTCCGGATAAAACCATCGATCTTACCGACGATTTGAATTGTAAGGTCAGCAGACGGGAAAGAGAAATTCTTTTTTACCTGGCCAAAGGTTACAGCAGCAAGGCCATAAGCACGCATTTGAATATCAGCAAGCTTACCGTGGATAAACACCGGGCCAATATGCTCAGAAAAACCAATGTGAGCAATACTTCTGAACTCATCCATTATGCCATCGACCATGGCATTCTTGAATAGCCAAAGATCCTCCTGTTGAAAGGAGAACCTTTTGGCAAATCAATCAATTGTTTGGCTTCATTGTGAAACTTACTACTCATCTTTCAGCGATTGGGCCGGGTTGACGGTTGCAGCGCGGAAGGCACGGTAACTCACGGTCAACAAGGCTACCAGCAAGGTGATGATGGAGGCCAATATAAAGACGAACCAGCTGATGTCGATGCGATAGGCGAAGTCCTGCAACCAGTCATTCATAAAATAGTAGCTCAGGGGCCAGCCTATAAGCGTAGCAATGGCAATCAATATAAGGATTTCCCTTGACAGAAGTTTCAGAATCTGTGGTACCGTGGCTCCAAAGACCTTACGCACCCCTATCTCCTTGGTCCGCTGGGCGGCCATGAATGAGGCCAGCCCAAACAGCCCCAGGCAGGAGACGATAATGGCCAGCAGGGAAAAAGCCTTAAAAAGGGTGCCTACCTTCTGCTCCTGGCGATACTTGGCCTGCCAGTCATTTTCCAAAAAAGAATAATCCAGGGGGGTCGCCGTTACAAATTGCTCCCATTTGTCCCGTATGAATTCGATGGTCTCCTGCATCTGTCCGGGCCGCATCTGAACAGACAGATGCGAATAATGATCGTTGATATAATAAAAGATCAGGGGCTGAATTTCATGGTGCAACGATTTGAAATTGAAGTTTTTCATGACACCCACCACACGAAACTCAATGTCTTCACCCTGGCCTCCCTGCATGAGGATCACATGCTTGCCGACCGCTTCCTCAAATCCCAACTTCCTTTTGGCTGCTTCATTGATTAATATACCCAGCGAATCCGTGGCATAGTCTTCCGAGAAAAATCGTCCTTCCGACATCTCAATGCCATAGGCCTCATCATAATAAGGATCGGTGGCAGAAAAATTCATCACCATGGATTGCTGGGGAGAGGAGCCTTCAGGATAGAAGGCCGTACTGGAAGTGTTTCCACCCGGCACATTCCTGGAATAACTCGCATTCCGAATATTGGGGTGACCCAACAATTCCTGACGGAAAGCACCGTGCTCGGAACCCAGCTCACTGACCCGGTTGATCACCATTACATGTTCCTTATCGAACCCCAGATCCTTCTGATTGATGTAATGCACCTGCTGGCTTACAACAAGGGTACTCACCATCAGCACAATGGTTATAATGAACTGAAAGACCACCAGCATGCCTCTTAGCCTGGAATTCTTAGAACCCCCGCTCAACTTGCCCTTCAAAACGGCCACCGGATTGAATGCGGAAAGGTAAAAAGCCGGGTAGCTTCCTGCCATCAGCCCCACGACCAAACCAATACCCAGAAGCACCAACAGGAAAAGGGGATTCCGGAAATAATGAATATTTAGGCTTTTATCCGCCAGGTTGTTGAAGAACGGCAAAGCCACTTCTACCAGAACGATGGAAAGCAGGAGGCCCAGGAAGGTGATCATCATAGCTTCCATGATAAATTGCAGGATCAGTTGTTTTCTTGAACTGCCACTCACCTTTTTTACTCCTACCTCCCTGGCCCGGTTGGCCGATTTGGCAGTGGCCAGGTTCATAAAGTTGATGGCTGCAATGAGGATCAAAAAGAAAGCGATGACCGAGAAAAAATATACATTGTTGATGCTGCCGGTCTTACCGATCTCATTATCCAGTTCGGAGTGCAAATATATATTGTTCAAAGGCTGAAGGTGGTAGCTCCATAAATAGCCCGATTCATTGAATTTTTCCCAGCTTGACCCGAATATTTCTTTTACCTGAGGGGCAACATATTTCTTTACCATACCGGAGAACTGACGCTCCATCTGACTGGCGGTGTAACCATCTTGTAACAATACATAAGTGTATACATTGGTGGAAAGCCACATGTCATTTTCATATTGGCCGGATGACAAATAAGAAACCAGCAGATCGTATTGAAAATGAGAGGTTTCCGGGCAATCTTCCATCACACCGGTTACCTCCAGTTCCAGGTTTCCATTGGCCCATTCAATGGTTTTTCCCATGGGAGAAGCATCTCCAAAATACTTCTTTGCCGTCGATTGAGTGAGCACCACCTTGTTAGGCTCCGACAGGGCGTTATCCGGATTGCCTTCTATGAAAGGCATGGTGAACACATTAAAAACCGAAGAGTCGGCAAAGAAAAGATGATCTTCTATGTATTTGCGATCGTCAACCTGTATCACCGAATTCATCGTTGCCCGCAGCCGCGTCATCTCCTCCACTGCAGGATATTCATCTCTCATAACCGGCCCCATCGGATTGGACGACAGGGCAGATTGGATTTCGCTCGATCGGATCTTCCCCTGAAAAGTTATCCGGTGTATTCGATCCTTATTTTTATGATGCTGGTCGTAGCTGAGCTCATCCTGAACATACAGCATGATCAGAATGGCACTTGCCAGACCAATGGCCAGACCGAAGACATTGATGATGGTATATCCCTTGTACTTCTGAAGGGTTCGCAGGGCAATCTTAAAGTAATTTTTCAGCATGGTTGGCGGAATTTTTGAAGTTTCAATAAGCAAATCAAAGGTTGTGCCAATAGCCATAATATTCTATAGAACAATAAACTAACAATCATTTTTGAAATTAAAAACGTACGCAAACGCACCCTGAAGTGTTCATTTGCGTACACTGCCGGTTGTTGGGCGGAAAATTTGAGCCACCGGATTTCTGGAAAGAATGAGGATACAGCAACCGGAAGTGGTTCAATTGCCTTATCTTTGTACCCAAACAGCTATAAAGCCCGGATATGAGTTCCAAAAGCATCAGGAAAAGACCGGTTGACAGGGAGCTGCGCTTCAACACCTCGCGCAGTGGTGGGCCCGGCGGACAACATGCCAACAAAACAGAGACCCAGGTGGAGTTGCGTTTCCATATCCCCCATTCAGAAGTACTGACCGAAGAAGAAAAACAACGGCTGCTTCTCAAACTTTCCCATCGCCTGACCCGGGAAGGAGAACTGATACTGATAGATGCATCCAGCCGTTCACAAGTGAAAAACAGGGAGCAAGTAACGGAGAAGTTCTATGCCCTGCTGGAAGAAGGCTTGAAAAAACCAAAGAAACGAAAACCTACCAAACCCTCGAAAGCCGCCAAAAGGAAACGGCTGGAAGAGAAGAAGAAACATTCCGAGAAGAAACAAATGCGCAAGCCTCCTGATAAAACTTAAAATATCCTTATGCAAGCAATCATATTTGATATGGATGGTGTGCTGGTAGACAATCAGGACATTCATCGCAAGGCATGGGTCGAATTCTGCAGGCGCATCGGCCATCCCATCGACCCCGCAGATTTTGACCGGGTGGGTTTCGGTAGAAAGAACAAGGAATTTCTTCGCTACTTCCTGCAGCGGGAAGTAAGCGGCCAGGAAGCTAAAATCCTTGGTGAAAAGAAGGAAGCCGTTTACAGAGAACTCGCCGGTAAGGAGATCCAGCCTGTAAACGGGCTGATACCGTTTCTCAGATCCATGAAAAAAGAATACCATCTGAAGACCGCAGTAGCAAGCTCTGCTCCGCGGAGCAACATAGACTTTGTGCTGAAGAAGCTGCTTATCGGGGAATTTTTCGATGTGCTGGCCGATGCTTCCCTGGTGGATCAGGGCAAGCCGCATCCCTCGATCTATCTGAAAACCGCAGAGTTGCTGGATCTACCCCCTGCTCAATGCCTGGTATTTGAAGACTCCCTTTTTGGAGTTGAATCAGCTCTTCAAGCAGGCATGCAGGTCGTGGCCCTTACAACCAGCCACAGCTATAAGGAATTAAGCGCATACCCCTGCCGGGATATCATCCGGGATTTTTCGGAATTGAATGAAGAAAAAATGCAAAAGCTGATTCGGTAGCAGAAAAAATCGCAGTCTACAAACCAGCGCTTAGCGCTGCGCTAAGCGCTGAAAATGTTCGAAAACGAACACCAAAAACGCGGCCCGGGACGCTGGTCCCGAACCGCGAAAAAACAGGATCACTCAAAAGCCCTCTTCGTGTCAATCCACCACCCGCTGAGCAAGGCTGGTCAGATCCAAACTGAAGGATAACCCCCTTGCCTGGAGGCTGGATTTTTTCACCTCATACATGATCTTCTCGTTGCGGATCACCAAATTGATGTCGGAACCTTTATCTAACATACCGCCTTTTTCAGTGACGATGAGCGTGCCGTGATCACCCACCTTTTTTAAAGCGGATTCCATAAGGTTGCTTTTCCAATGCCCTACAAAGAGGATGTTGCAGTTGGGATCAATCTCCTCCACATTGGAAGGATGATTAACAATGAAGTTCTGACCCTCTTTGCTCTTACTCTTCAGCATTACTTCCAGTTTTTCATAAACCGAAGTATGCCCGAGCACATCAATGACAAAGTCGTCTCCCTTATATTCATCCGGCCACTCAATGTGTTTGGTGAAATTGTAAATGTACAGGGTGATGTATTTCTCTTCCTGTGAATGAGCCTGAGAAACAAACAACAAACCAACAAAACAAATAATAAACAATCGGGTAATAATTTTGATCATATCAATGTTCTATTGCAAATTTCACAGATTGCGAGGCCTGGTTGCCCAGATAATCATTCGCCTGTATCTGAACCTGGTAATTACCGGGCTCCAGGGTAGGCAGAGGAATTTCTGTTTTCCATTCCCCGCCGTCGATGCGGTAACGAATCCGGTCCGTACCGCAAGCCATGTCAGTGGCTGCCACATACAATCTGCAATTGGAAGGATAAATCGTATACTGTTCATCACGGACCGATTTGGTGCCGATGGATTTTACGCTGAAGTGGTGATAAATTTCCGGTGCCTGCTGATCCACGTATAACTTAAGCACTTGCTCTTTCTGTTCGTTGTTGACCCGATCCACTGCCCGGAAACCGAAAATATGGAACCCTTCTTCATTCAGCATAACAGGATCCTTATATGCTTCAGGGGTCTGCTGATCAATCCTGTAGAGGGTCTTTTGTAAGCCCGAACCGTTGTCATCCCCTTTCAGGCGGATCTGAGTGGACTTTTTAATGAACAGGGTATCGCGGTTCTTATAGTGTTTGCCTTCCAAACTGAAGTTAGCCTCCGGAAGTTCTGTATCCATAAAAAGGGCTTGGGTCTGGCGGCCGGAAAAGTTGTTCACCTGATCCTCTGCAGCATAACTAACATACTGCAAGCCACTCTTTTCCAAAGTAAAAGGCTCAGAGTAGGTGTTGGAAAGGTTTGAATTGTTGATGCTGTAAGTAATTTTCTTTACCCCCGATTTGTCGTCACTGGCTGCGATCTCCATTTTACTCCTCTTGCTCACATAGAGGCGGTCATCCGTATATTGATCCCCGTTCACCTGCAAGCTCACTTCAGGAGCATCCCGGTCGATATAATAGGAGAAAGAACCGTCGCCGTTGTCGGAACCACCTTCCTTCTTCAACGAGGATTTGAGGGATTGCTTATCTTCAGCATTGCCCACGTGATCCACCGCATAATAGACCAATTCATTGCTGGTGTTGTCGAATTGCTGAACAGATAT
>JAGXLC010000194.1 GCA_018334875.1 Bacteroidales bacterium
CCCACCGGTTAATCCGAGCTGGAAATTGATCCCTCCGAAAAGGGGTATGGTTTGAATGCAAATTAAAGGGTTTTAGCCGGAATGGAAAGAAAATGGAATAAAATCACCAGTACCTTACCGGGCAAGTTTTGCCAAAAAAAGCAAGAATTTGACCGGTAAGGTACTAAGACTGAATTATTCGTCCAGGATGTGCTGAAGTATTCTTGAGGTGCCTCCTGCTCTATCCTCAACATACTGCCTGGAAATTCTGCCGGTTTGCCTTACTTGCTCCCGGTCATCAAGGAAAGCATCCATCAATTCACTAAATGATGTATAACTGTCAACAGAAAAACCTCCCCCCATATTCTTCAGATCGACAGCTTCTTTAAATTTTTCGTGGTGGGGGCCAAAAACAACCGGAAGACCAAAAGTAGCTGGTTCCAGAATATTATGGATGCCTTTTCCGAAACCGCCTCCAACATAGGCCAGATCTCCATAACGGTACAAAGAAGACAACATGCCTATGCTATCAATAATCAGGACAAAAAATTCAGTAATATTTGACTCCCCGGCTTCGGAAAATTTCAGTGCCTGCCCTTCCGGAAATTTTTCCATCAGGGACTTTATCCTGCCGGAATGCACCTCATGGGGAGCAATGATCAGCTTAACAGAGCCGGAAATGTTCTGAAAATACCTTATCAGTATCGCTTCATCCCTGGGCCATGTACTACCGGCTACAATTAAGAAGTGGCCGTCCCTGAATTGTTCGATCAGGGATATGGGCCGGGCCTTTTCAGCAATTTGTTTCACCCTGTCAAAACGGGTGTCTCCGGTAACGGTAACATGTTGTATACGATAATAAGCCAGAAGTTTTTGCGAACTGTTGTTCTGAACAAAGATGTGATCAAAGTAAAACAAGATCTTCCTGAACCATCTTCCGTAGCTTTTAAAAAAGAACTGATTTTCACGAAAGATGGCAGAAACAAGGTAAACGGGTATGTTTCGCCTTTTTATTTCCCGCAGATAAAAATACCAATACTCATACTTGATGAAAAAAACCTTTTCAGGCCGGACCATTTCCAGAAATCTTCGCGCATTCCGGGGCGTATCGATGGGCAAATAGGTGATCCAATCGGCCCATTGGTAAGATTTTCTGATCTCATAACCGGAAGGCGAAAAAAAAGTAAGCAAAATCCTGATCCCGGGGTGCCTGCTTTTTATTTCCTCTATCAAGGGCCTTCCCTGCTCAAATTCACCGAGGGAAGCGCAATGAAACCAAAAGATCCGTTCACGGGGATCGATCTCCTTCTCCAGTTTTTTTAACAACCCTTTCCTCCCCTGAACAAAAAGCCTGGCCTTATCATTGAATAAAGAAAACACCAGCGCAAGGAAATAATATAATTTGATCCCGAGATAATAAAGGAGGCTCATATCTGATATCCGTTTGCCGCAAAATTAAAGTAAAAAGAAGTCAGGTAAATATTTTTTTGTTTATTTCATTCGTGTAATAGTTTATGCTAGTTTTGAATTTCAAATTAATTTACATGGCAAATTCGCAAACTTTGCTTTTATTACCATGGAACCCGCATGTTACTCATGTTTTTGTTGTAAAATTTCCTGCCTGCGGGTTTCGTTCATTTCAAAATGATCCATTGCATATCCAATTTCCGGTAACATGATCAAAAGATACCTTTTTCTTTTTATTTCCTGCCTGTTTCTCATCCTTCCGGGTAAGATCATCTCCCAGTCATTAAGCAACCAGCAAAAGGCAACCATATATACCCAAATGGATACCATTCAGTACGATACCCTTGCCACGGTAGCAGAGAGCACCATTCTGCTCGATACTGCCGGCCGGGTTATATCCGACACCTGTTATACCATACGGCCCTGGAAAAGCATCCTTATTCCAGGCCAACAATTAAAAAAGGACCATCAGGTGGTGTACCTGAAATACCGAACCATGCCAAAATCCTTCACTGAAGCCTATTTTCATAAAAACATCGAAGAAATCAGGGAGATACCCGAAAGGGTATTCACGTACCAAAAATTTGCAGGAACAACCAAGTCCACAGGAAGTGGCTTTCAGGCGGGAAAGATCATTCAATCCGGCAGCATATCGCGGGGATTGACGATAGGCAACAACCAGGATGCTGTGGTCAATTCGGGTATGGATCTGCAGCTTTCGGGTAAACTTAGCGACAACCTGAATATCACGGGTGCCATATCAGATAAGAACATACCCATTCAGGCGGATGGCACCACTCAGAAAATCCGGGACCTGGACAGGGTTTACCTCAAGGCATACAGTGATCAGACCGATATCACCGCAGGAGATTATAAAATTTCCGATCCTTCAGGATATTTCATGAAACTGGATAAAAAAGTACAGGGTGCAGGTGTGAGCCACAGCTATGACCTAACCAACGAAACACAGGCGGTCAGCTCAATGAACGGTGCAGTTTCCAAGGGCAGGTATTGTGTTCAGTCATTCCGCGGAGAAGAAGGCAATCAAGGGCCCTACAAATTAACGGGATGCAATAACGAAACCCATATCATTATGCTCTCGGGAAGCGAACAGGTGTATATCGATGGAGATCTGATGAAAAGGGGCAAAAACCATGATTATGTAATCAATTACAATACTTCTGAAATTACTTTTACCTCGAACCGGCCCATCACCAAAGACAAAAGGATCAAAGTGGAATTTGAATACTCACTGAATGAATATGCACGGTTTACAGCTTTTACCCACAATACGGTTCAAACCGGCAACGGTAAACTCTGGCTCAACCTTTTCTCGGAGCACGACAGCAAGAGCCAGACTTTTGCCCAGGATCTAACCGAAGATCAAAAAGACCTGCTTTACTCCATCGGTGACGATCTGGACAACGCTGTGGTGCCTCATATAGATACGGGAAGCTACAGGAACGACCGCATCCTTTATGCAAAAACAGATACTGTGGTAAACGGGCAACATTATTCCATCTATCGGTACTCCACCGATCGCGAGGAAGCCAGATACAAACTGGGCTTCTCCCATGTTGGCAAAAACAATGGTAATTATACGCCCGTAAAAAGCTCCGCCAATGGCCGGGTTTACAAATGGGTGGCACCCGTTAACGGAGAACCCCGGGGCAGTTACTCTCCCATGCGCACATTGATAACCCCCAAAAAACAGCAAATGCTGACCTTCGGAGGCTCCGGAGATATATCTTCTACAACCAGCACTTTTTTTGAACTGGCCTTATCAAACAATGACCTCAATACATTTTCCCCCAGGGACCAGGAAAACAACAGGGGTTATGCCTTAAACTTCTCAATTGATAAGGATTTTGTTTTAACAGATACTTCAAAAACCCGGCTATCCACTACTTTCTCCTACCGGGGCATCCATGAAAATTTCAACTCCCTGCAGCGATTCAAAGCAGTAGAATTCGAAAGAAACTGGAACCTGAGATCCCGCGAGGTTAGCGGCAATGAACATTTGATATCCGGTGGGATCGACTTTCAAAACCAGCAACTCGGTCAATCGGGCTACCAGTTTGAATACCTCTCCTATGGGAATGGATATTCAGGATACAGAAACCATTTGAACACCGATATGGAGCATTCGGGATTCCAGTTTTCTTTCTCAGGAAATTATTTGAATACCTCCGGAAATAAGATCAATACAGATTTCCTTCGGTATCAGGCTGACCTGGGCCGCCATTTCAGCAATATAAAGCTGGGGGTGAAAAATTCGGGAGAGCACAATCAGTGGCACAGGGACTCTCTGATGCATAACAGCTTTGCTTTCAATCAGTGGGAATTTTATATGACCAACCCCGATACAGCGGTTAATAATTATTTTCTGAATTATCAGATCAGAGAGGACCAATCGCCAATGAACAACACGCTTGAACCCATTACGACAGGGAAGAATCTGAATATGGGGATCGGGCTTCATTCTCTGGAGAACAATACCTTAAAAGCCAGACTTACCTATCGGCGGCTCAGGATAAAAGACACAAGCCTCACCGGCAACAAACCGGAAGACAACCTCGTAGGAAGAATTGAACATAGTTTACGGGCTTTCAACGGGTTTCTAACCACCTCCACCAATTTTGAGATCGGCTCGGGCCTGGAACCGCGCAGAGAATTTACATACATTGAAGTAGCCAAAGGACAAGGCGTGTATACCTGGACCGACTACAACGAGAACAATGTAAAGGAACTTGACGAATTTGAGAAAGCCAACTTCAGTGATCAGGCTGATTACATCAGGGTTCAGAGGCCCTCAGGAGAATACTACAAAACCCATACGAATGAACTGAATCAAATCATCAACCTCAAGCCTCAACAAATCATCCGGGACACCACTAAATTCAAAAAACTCATTGCCAGGTTTTCCGATCAACTGGCATTCAGCATAAGACGCAAAAACCGACAAAAAAATAACTTTGTGAAAAACCTCAATCCATTCGCCTATTCCATAAACAATCCACTTGTGCTATCCCAAAACTCCAATATAAGAAACACCTTTTCATTTAATAAAAACAACCCTCTATACACCGTTGAATATATCTTCCGTAAATCAAAAAATAAAATGCTGCTGATGAACGGAACCGACCTGAAAACAAAGAATAACCAAGCCTTACAAGCCACATGGAACATAACACCCACCCTCACTTTTGAAAACAAAGCAGGTATAGAAAAAGAACATTACAGCAGTGAATATTTCCAGAATAAAAACTACCGGCTCAAACGGCTGAATGAATCACTATCCTTTCTTTACCGCCCATTTTCCTCATTTCGTATTGAGTTCGAATATGAGTATTCCGCTATGGACAACCGTGCCGGGGAGGAAAAAGCTAACAAGCACCAGATCGGTACACAATTCAATTACAGCAAAAGCAAAAAATTCAGAATCAAGGGAAGCTTCTCCTTCATCCATTACCAATATGGCTTTCCTGAGGACACACCCATTGCCTACCAAATACTCGAAGGTTTAAAGCGCGGCAGAAATGGCACCTGGAATCTCGTTTTCCAGAAAGAACTCTACAAGAATCTTGAGTTAAACCTGAATTATTCCGGCCGGGTGTCGCAGAATCACAATGCCTTTCATACCGGACAGGTTGAGCTGAGGGCCAACTTCTGATCCGGGGCGTATAAAAAGAAGCAGCAAACCGGAGAAATTCCGGTGCTTCCCCCTTTTCCAAGGAAGGCAAGGGAGGGTGCGCTAAAAAGCACTGCTGATAAATTGTACTACTTTAGCCTCTTCGTGAAAATTTCCACCCATTTTATCAGCGGAAAATGAATTACGATGTCTCCTGTAGCAGCCCGTCCTGGATGGTATTCCTCAGTTGATGCGCCACATCCTTGGCATTTTGTTCGGTGATATTGCTGCAATGAATGGGCGGATGAAAAGTGATGTGCACCGTTCCGGACCTCAGCTTATTTTTTTCTTCCAGCAGCCGGTAGCTTCCGCTTATTGAAACCGGAACAATCATCAGATCGGTTGAAAAAAGAATCTGTAAACTGCCCGTTTTAAACCTTCCCAGGTGGGGACCTTTACTCCGGGTGCCTTCCGGAAAAAGAACAACCGGTTCGCCCTGCTGAGCCTGTTCTATCCTCTTTTTCGACTTATTGAGCGATTCAGAAGCTTTTTTCCGCTCAATAAATATGCATCCCATAGCCTTCATCCACATATTAACGATCGGAACTTTGCCCAATTCCGCTTTTGCAATAAATCCCAGCAATTTGGGAATCGTATTCATCAATATAGGAATGTCGAAATAACCCTGATGGTTGGTTACAAAAGCTACCCGGTCGGTGGAAGGAATGTTTTCCTTACCCCGGACATTCAGCTTAACACCGGCAACCCAAAGCACATGCCTGGCCCACATCCGGGTAATAAAAAGCAAATATCTTTTGGTAAGGGGTTTTGAAATCTTTCTTAACACCAGATAGGGCAGATACATGACAAGGGTCAGTGTCATGAGAATCCAAAAGTAAAGCCCGAGTAAAACATTTTTGATCATGTCGCTAAAATTAATTAAGATTGTGCCTCCAAAACTAAAAATTCCGTGAATTTATTAAAAAAAATAACCTTTCCGGGATGGAACATTTGCTATGAAGTTTTGGTTACCAAGTTATAAAAAGAATTATTCAATTTTTTCATATTGGTTCAGGAATTTTGATTATGATCTCGGTTGAAAATCTGACAGTACAATTTGACGGCAGGGCCTTGTTCCAAAATTTTTCCATGACTGTGGAAAAAGGCGAAAAAGTGACTCTGGCGGGGGAATCGGGAGTGGGTAAAACCACTTTTATTCATTTGCTGCTGGGTTTCTTACCTGTTTACAAGGGCGAAATTTTTATTTTCGGCAAAAGACTAAATCCAAAAAATATTGAATATATCCGTTCCAATATAGCTTACATTCCCCAGGAATTATATTTGCCGCTCAATACTGTTGAAGAAATCATTTATACTCCTTTCCGGTTCAAAAAAAATAAAAATGCTGCCCCCTCCCGGCAAAAAATTATAGAAACGTTAAATGCCCTTAACCTGGAGGAGGATATAATGAAAAAAAATCTTGAAGAGATCTCAGGAGGGCAGAAACAGCGCATCGTAATTGCCTCCGCTTTATTACTGGACAAACCCCTGCTTATCCTGGACGAACCTACTTCAGCCCTGGATACCAGAACCATAAATAAAGTTGTGACCCGCGTACTGAAGGAAAACGATAAAACGGTTTTATCGACATCCCACAATCAAATCTGGACAGATCATTCGGACAAAATCTATAACCTCGACCATCATGGAGAAAACACTTGATATAAATTACATCAATTTATTTATGGGCTATCTGCTGGTATTGATACCGGTGATCATCTTTTATCATTACAAAACCGGTTTGATAAAGGACAGCCTGATTGCCGTGGCTCGCATGACCGTTCAGCTTTTGGTGGTGGGGTTGTATCTGGAGGTTTTGTTTGAATACAATAAAACCTGGATCAATTCGCTTTGGTGGATCATCATGGTAGCTATTGCTACCTTTACCATCATCAGAAGGGCTTATCTTAACCGACGATACTTTTTCATACCCCTTGCTGTTTCGCTGTTGATCAGTCTGGCAATAGTCGATGCCTATTTTTTGGGGATCGTCATTGATCTGGACTATTTCTTCGATGCACGCTATTTCATTCCCATCAGCGGGATTATACTGGGGAATTGTCTTAAGACCAACATCCTGGGGTTAAACACCTTTTATAAAGCAATCCGTCAGGAAAAGGTACGATACCGTTACTATCTGGCGAACGGGGCAACACAAGGGGAAGCACTTGCCCCCTTTATGCGGGAAGCATTAAAAACAGCTTTCAACCCGTTAATTGCCACCATAACGGTTATTGGCCTGATATCTCTGCCGGGATTGATGACCGGCCAGATACTGGGAGGCTCCAGTCCGGAAGTAGCCATAAAATACCAGATCATGTTAATGATCAGTTTGTTTGCCTCAACACTTATCAGCGTAGTACTAACCATAACCATTGCAAACCGTTTCGTATTCGATGAATATGGAAATATGAAGGAAAATGTGATGAAGAAAAATAAAAATACCTGATTTGGGCAAGCCAAAACCAAACAGGATGCTTTCAAGGAATTTAACCCGAATAATTCAAGAATTATTCCTGTCTCCGACAGCGACTAAGTTCACTAAAAATTTTTTCAAAAATTTAAGTTCACCTAAGTCGGGGTTAATGTGTTTCCGTTTAGGCTTGTCCAAATTAGCATCTACAAAAAGGACAAAAATCCGGCATAACCATAACCCCAAAAAGCAAGCATTGATCCCCCGGCGCCAGCCCTTATGAAAATCATTCAAAATAAATATAGAATATAAGG
>JAGXLC010000195.1:0-4513 GCA_018334875.1 Bacteroidales bacterium
AAGGTTGGTATCCGTGCTTATTCTCTTCTGCAATCTCCAGTATGCGTTTGAGCGGCAATGCTAAAGGATTCACCATGTTATCGGCAGATTCGGAATACCATACTTTCCTTTGCAACACCTCAATTTTCTGAGGATAATAAATGCCTTCGGCTGTCTTCAGTACAGGTAGCTTATCAGGGAACTCCTTCCACGCCTCTCTGTAGATATCAAGCTCATAGTTCAGAGAAGCTTTCAGCGCCCCGCTCGGCCCTAACAATTTCGTTCCTGTAACGGGCAATTGCTGGATTTTGGCAGCGGATAATTTAACGGTTTCAAATTCGGTTTTCCATAGAGAGCCACAAAGCTCACGGCCACTGCTGGTAAATCCTCCAATCATAGCGGCCTCCTGCCGGGCTCCAATTTGTTTCATGCCGACCTTTACATCAAATTCATGGGCATAACGCTTAACCAATTCTCTAAAATCAACCCAACCGTCGGCCAGATAATAAAAGGTAACTTTCTTATTATCCCCGCGAATTTCCGCATCACTGATCTTCATGTTCAGCCCCATGTCACGGGCGATCTTCCGGGCCCTGTTTCTCACAAAAATTTCCTTCGCTTTCGCATCTTTCCATTTCTCTATATCTCTAAAATGGGGCTTTCTGTAAATGTTTGGGAAATAATACTGCGCCTTATCCTTCACCTTACGATCAACTTGCTTTTTTGCAAGAAAACCTGTCAGGGAAACCATCCCAATATCATGCCCCATAGGAGCCTCAACGGCTACAATGTCACCTTTTTCAAGAGATAATCCGGAAACGTTCTGATAAAAAGCTTTCCGTGTATTTTTAAAACGTACTTCAACGATATTGGAATCATCCGAGGGATCATGGATATCACTTAAATAATCAATGGTATCCAGTTTATTGTATGTTCTGAAATATTTTCGTATTTCCTTATATAGGTCATTTCCATTTTGATTGTATCCATTCCATACCATAATGCTTCACTTTTTATAAACTTTTTCCTATTATGGCCTTATAAAAAAATAATGGTCCGCTGGAGAATGTCCATCCATTATAAAATAAATAGCCTGCCACTATATTATGATGAACAGATGCAAATTGAATTTGTTTGACCAAACGGGGCTTGAAATCGGAGGATGTTCGCTCCAAAACCTCCGCCAGGCAAATAATCCATGAACCAGCAATGAAGATAAAAATGGCAATCGATCCGCCCGCCTGTTTTGCTTACTTGCTTACCTTATATTTTTTCTGTCATCACCATCCAATTGACAAGCATCATGGATGATACCTCGATTCGGTAAGTATGCCCTGATAATTATGATTTTTCATAAGTTCTTCCAGGGTGATGCCGGAATTTCTGTCCATATAGGCTTCGATGATCTTCCATCCCAGCCAGTTGACAGCTCTTCCGGGCGATTCTTCCGAGAAACCGGAAGTAAAAGGCGCCGGATTGATCATTTTATTAATGGTCATGTGATCCGTTGTATACAGCAGTTTGTTTTCTATCAAATAATTCCATATGTTTTCCTCATTCCGGATACACCAATCCAATTCTTTCCTTGTAAACCCTGCAACAAGGGTATCAGGTTCTCCAGGTAACATGGACTTGGTAAAATACAGCAACTTTCCTTTGTAGAGCATATTGGAAAGTAAATTATCGGTGGAGCCATTAAACGGCCATTCTGTCTGGCCCCAGGCCCGCATGCAATCGGAAGGGATCTTTTTCTTGTGCATATTTTTCTGACGATATCTCTCCCATCCCAGCTTATCATAAAATTCACAATCCTTTCCCAGGTATTTATCCAGACCAATGGCGAGCAGGCTGTCAGCAATAACGATTGACTGGTTGAAGCCTCCCATAAAGGTATAAACAGCCGGTACCTTCTTTTCCGGGAAATAATGTTTGTAATGTGTAAAACCGGTTTCCAGCTTCTCCCTGATGCTTTCCAAATCAGGAAAATCCTCCATAATCCTGGATTGAACCCTGTTCATGTCATGATCGTTAAGAAACCCCCTGAGATTGTCCGGATAAGCCCTGTTGTTAGAGGCTCCGATATTCAAAACATTCCTGTTATA
This sequence comes from Bacteroidales bacterium, assembly GCA_018334875.1. Lineage (NCBI taxonomy): Bacteria > Pseudomonadati > Bacteroidota > Bacteroidia > Bacteroidales > Bacteroidales bacterium. The sequence goes on from JAGXLC010000195.1 coordinate 2,082, forward strand.
CAACTCGAAGAATGCTCCGTACTTTTCATTCAAATCGGGTATGGCAGTGTGGATGCTGTCCGGATTCAAAGCAAACAAATCTTTTTCAAGCCGTTTAACCTCTAAATTTACAGAAACATCGGAAACATCCGTTTCGTATTGGTTTTTGGGACCACAACCATAAACAATAACCATCAGGAAAACAATCGAGTAAAAACACTTCATCATTTTTAGAGCCTTTTTTAATTTTGAAACAGCATAAATTATTATTTTTATTGGTACAAATATTGTGATTTCAGTGCATCAAAAGCAAATTTAAACCCTGAAAATATGAAAAAATATTACCTCTTACTTCTGTTGGTTTTTACGGGATTACAAAGTTTCAGCCAGGGCATTAGTTTTACGGTTTTTGCAGAACCCCAATTGGGCTGGTTATCACCGAATACAAAGAAGGTAGAAGCAGCAGGGCCTATGATCGGATTCAACGGCGGAATGAATTTCGATAATTATTTTGCACAGAATTATGCATTTTCTACCGGAGCCTCCATCAACAACGTCAATGGCAAAATAAAATATAAAGAGCCGGCTTCTCTGAAGGGGCTAGATTCAACATATACGATTAACACCAATGATGTGGTTGAATATCACACGCAATATATCAATATACCTATAGGACTGAAATTTAAAACAATTGAGATTGGCTACACCCGGTTTTATGCCCATCTTGGAATGGATGCCAACATCAATATCAAGGCAAAGGCAAATATTCCCCGTGAAGAGAACATTGATGCCACCAAAGAAATTCATTGGTATAATCTGGGATATTATATAGGGGGTGGCGTGGAATATTCCCTGGGAGGAACCACTGCCATTGTGGCCGGTCTTACTTATAAAAACGGTTTTCTGGATATTACCGAAGCTGAAGACAATAAGATCACCACCGGCAATATATCTTTGCGAATGGGAATATTATTTTAAAAATAAAGCATTATGAAAATTGCATTGGCTCAGTTAAATTACCATATAGGGAATTTTCCCTATAATAAAAAGAAAATCCTCGATACCATCATTAGGGCGGAAAAAGATAACGTAGATCTGGTGGTGTTTTCAGAACTTTGTGTATGTGGTTATCCCCCGCTGGATTTGTTGGATTACCGGGAATTCATTAACCAATGTGACAGTACTGTGAATGAAATAGCAGAGCACTGTGTAGGTATTGCCGCAATTATAGGTGCACCAAGGATCAATCCCCATTCGTCGGGCAAAATGCTGCTCAATTCGGCCTTTTTTCTTTACGATGGCCAGGTACAGCAAATACAAGACAAAACACTGCTGCCAACCTATGATATTTTTGATGAATACCGATACTTCGAACCCAATAAGCACTTTGAAATCATTCAATTCAAAGGGAAAAGGATCGCTCTTACCGTGTGTGAGGACTTATGGGACGAGCAGCCTGCTCAGGGCGTTTTCAGCAGAAACAAGCTATACAACAAATCTCCCATGGAAAAACTCAGGGAATCCAACCCGGATATGCTGATCAACATTGCAGCTTCCCCTTTTTCATATAGCAAAATATGGGGCAAAAAAAACATCTTCATACAAAAGGCAAAAAACTATAACCTGCCATTATTCTATGTTAACCAGATCGGAGCCCAAACCGAGCTCATTTTTGAAGGCGCATCAATGGCGATACATCCGAACGGCATCATTCATAAGGAACTGCAATGGTTTGAACAGGACTACCAGGTAATTGATGCGGAGGAGGTATCCAAAAGCACCGATGATCATGAGACACATGACACCTATGGTGTTATTGCCAAAATTCACGATGCCCTGATTCTTGGTTTAAGGGATTTCTTCAGCAAACTCAAGTTTGAAAAAGCCGTTCTTGGCTTGTCAGGGGGTATTGATTCCGCAGTTTCCCTGGTAATAGCCCAGCGTGCACTGGGAAAAGAAAATCTGCGGGTATTGTCGATGCCCAGCGACTATACCTCGGAAGGATCGGTGAGTGACTCGAAAAAACTGGCCGATAACCTGGGTGTACATTATGACGAAATACCCATTCAGAACATACTTCACTCTTTTACCAGCGCCCTGGAACCTGTTTTCAGAAATACGTCCGAAGACGTAACAGAGGAAAACCTGCAGGCCAGAATAAGAGGGACTTTGCTTATGGCCATATCCAACAAGTTTGGCCACATATTGTTGAACACCTCCAATAAAAGTGAATCAGCAGTAGGATATGCCACATTGTATGGTGATATGATCGGGGCCCTTTCTGTTCTCGGAGATGTTTACAAAACCGATGTTTACAAACTGGCTGAATACATCAACCGTGAGGAAGAGATCATTCCGAAAAACATCATGCAAAAAGCGCCTTCAGCTGAACTGAAGCCGGATCAGAAAGACAGCGACTCCCTGCCCGATTATCAGTTGTTGGATAAAATCCT
>JAGXLC010000195.1:5425-7812 GCA_018334875.1 Bacteroidales bacterium
CGCTCAGGAGACTTCCCCGAAGATTATGAATTGTGGCTCCGCTGGTTGCATGGAGGCGTGAAAATATGCAAGATTCCCACAATGGTTCTTGAGTGGCATGATTATGGAAACAGACTGACAAGAAACCATCCCAACTACTCTGATGAGGCATTCTATCACATCAAAACCCATTATTTGGTACAATGGCTGGAGCAAAACAACCCGTTCCATCCCACAGTTCTGGTTTGGGGTGCCAGCAGAATATCTCGGGCACGGGCCGGACTTCTTGAATCTTACGGAATAAGAATATCGGCCTATATTGACATAAAAAGAACAAGGCAGCTTAATAAAGATGTGATCTACTATCAGGATTTACCTGATCCCGGGAAAAATTTCATACTTGTATACGTAAGGCAATGGCATGCCAAACCAAAGATTCACGATTTTCTTGTTCAGCGGGGATATAAAGAAGGAAAGGATTTTTTATTCATTTCATAACCCAATAACATTTTATTGAATTTCACGTTTTACCGGTTGAATTTTTCCCTGATGCCCCTGTAATAAATTTCAGCCACCTTATCGATATCCATACCCAGCATTCTCAGAATATAAGTTTTGGCGACATGCATCTGAAGGCGAATCACACCATTCTCTCTGTATTTGCGGGCTGAGGTGATAATGTCTTTTTGGATCACTTTGAAGGAAGTATGTTTTTTTATCCGGGGAATGATCTCATAATCTTCCAGAAAGCGATAATTTTCATTGAAGCCGTTCACCTTTTCAAAAATATCCCTGTCAACATACAAGGACTGATCCCCTCCCCTGCACCATTGAAGATTAAAACGGGTCCACCATGCAAAAAAGTTGAGCAACCAGTTGTCCATATCCCATTTCATTCGGAATGAGCCCGCTTTGTAACCTTTGTTAACATATTGGAGGATCTCCCTGTCAAAATTTTTGGGAGGATAGCTGTCGGCATGCAGAAAGTAAAAAATATCTCCTTCAGCCTCTTTGGCACCTGCATTCATTTGTTTGGCCCTGCCTGTATTATTTTGATCCACAACATGAGCTCCCTTTGAACGGGCAATCTCCAATGTATTGTCCTCACTAATACCATCCGATATAATGATCTCCTTTATATTATCCCCGTCACTGTTTTCTCTCAAATAATCCAATACCTGACCGATATTGTCGGCTTCGTTATAGGTCGGTATGATGATGCTGATTTTCATAAACTGCTGTTTTTATTTCACCGCTAAATTATAATAATTTATAAGGGTATTACATCTTTTTATTCCTAAATTTTTATTTTTTATAAACCCATCACCTACCCATTTCTTATTTAAAGCGAAAATCCACCTTTTTTATTATGTTAAACAGCGTATAATTTTATGATTTATTTTGAAACAATTGTTCCCCTTCTTCGTCATCACACACATTCACAGGCCCAAACACATGAAAAAGATATCAAAAATGCTTATACTTCAATTTTCATCGAATTACCATGTTGTTGAATTTAAAAGCTAACGGTATGGATAAATTATCCCTATTTTGCTATCTTTCAAATGATATCAGTTCCACCGGCGCACGGTTGTGTTTGATTATTGAATCCAAGCTCCGTTAGGAGCGATATTATGGTAGGCTTAAGAGGAAACAGATTCCAAAGCGCTCCATCTGATGGTTCTGAATAAGCCACAAATATATCATGGAGCGCAATATACGAACCTTACCAGAGTATCCTTAGTCAAATATTTCAATAAAAAATACAACTGCTGGAGAAGCATCTTCCTGCCATCACCTAAGAGTCCCTGCTGTTGCAGGAATACACTCCTGTCGTCTCCAAAGGAGGTTTGCTGCTGTGGAAGGGCATTCCTCATGTCACCAATGGGGTACTGCTGCTGCAGGAGGGCCTGTCAAGTACTTTTTGAGATGGAACTAAAACCATAGATATAATCCATATCATGCATGCACGCGAGTTCCTGACCCGCAATGTTAATACGGTTCACAGGGCACCGTTTCACTACTCCCCGGGCTATTATGTTTTTACCTTTCAGTCACTGGTTTGTGGCAGCCTCTGAGACAGGCCATGGCCTGTCTCTACTCATAATTTCCCCTCAACTTCTAACCTCAAACATTCAAACATCAAACTCTTTGTCAAACTCCCGTCAAACCTCAAACTTTCAAACTGTTCATCTCCTATTCCCCTTCCTTCGCTCCATCACCCACCTTTTTTCGTCGTTCTTTCGCCCCCTCGTTCTCTCGCTCTTTCATTCTTTCGTGCCGTCGTGCCGTCGTGCCGTCGTGCCGTCGTCAATCCTCCCCGCTCAGGGGCATAATCTCATCTTCCTGCAAATCGGAAAGTGATTTATGCAGGCTTTGGATAATATGTTTCATGGTCAATTTGTAGC
>JAGXLC010000196.1 GCA_018334875.1 Bacteroidales bacterium
GATTCAATAGCTCCTCATCCACTTTTCCTGTTCTTGTGCTGATCAGGCCGTCTTCCCGGGCCAGTGGAAGCAGCGTTTTGGCCTTCAGGTCATCATAGTACCGGGAAAGACTTTCTTTGTTGCCCGTCTGCTGGTAATCGTGCCAGGCCATCAGAGGCATGTGAAGATGCCATTCTGTGGGCCAGGCGGGATTGAAAAGCAAAAATTCCCAGGAATATCTGCCAATGGCATATTCCCGGTCAACGGCATAGTGGCTTACCTGCTGGATGAAGGCATCGGCCTCATAAGGCATGCGCTCGCGTATGCCATCGATGTACAAACCCAGAAACGGGGTAGCTTTCAGTGTGTACTTGCAAATATCCCAAATACTATCCAACCGGGCATTGGAGGATGCAAAACGGGATTGGGACTCATCAAACTTATAGAACAGGGCTTTCTGCCGTATGTCATCGGTGGTGAGTTCGCCCTTATAATTTTCGATTTCCACGAAGCGGAAGCTGGTCACCTCCGGCATATGGGGTGCCAACACCTGACTGTTGGGATAATGGGAGTAAGCTCTGGGAAGCTTCAACTGGTATTCCGTTTTACCGGATGTAACACCCAGCTTTTGCTTTTTGTACACAATAGATCCACCTGGCTGGCGGTCTACTTCTTGTTTGGCGGGATCTTTCCTTTCACCCAGGTGAATAACAAGTGAATCTGCAGTGGCCCGGGCAGGGTCCAGATTCAATTGTAAGGTGGCAAAAGCAGCCTTTTCAAATGTAATGAATGGATGGCCTTCCTGGTTTTCAGTAACAGATACAGGTGCAATATCGTGGTACCGAATGGCATGACGGTCTTCAAACACCCAGGAGGAATCCGGCTGTCTGAGCCAGCGGCTTTCTCCGGGCCAGCCTTTTTCTTCTTCGGCTTCATCTACATAAAATTTCCGGGGCTTGCTGTATTTGCTTTTGTTACCCTGATTGTCCCATACCTTGACCTTCCACCAGTAATAATTTCCATATTCAAGAGGATTGCCCTTATATTGGACATTAACAGACTTTTGCGAAGATACCTTCCCGGAATTCCAGAGATCTCCATTATTCAGAACGATTTTCTGAGAATCGGAGGCTACCAGCACCTGATAGGCCGATTGCATGGTGCTGTCTTCTCTGCTTTGTACGATCCAGCTAAATTCAGGTTTTTGGGATGTAATAGCGGCATTTTCGGGCCGGGTGAGTAATTCTACCATCAGGCCGGAAGGTGGTGGAAGCTGGTCATTGCTTTGCTGGCAGGTGGAAAATATAAACCACAAAGACATAACAGCTAATAAAGTAAAAACTTTTGTTGGATTTAAAATTCTTTCTAATGTCTGCATAATAATTATGTATCTAATGATTTCAAAAACCGATTAATTTTCTTCTCAAAGAAAAAGAGCCTTCAAAAACTATTTTTCAGCGTTTCTTACGTAAAAAGGAACATTCCCAACGGCAACATGGCCGTGATCATCATAAACATAAACGAACAAGCGATAATTCCTTCCTTCTTTATCGGGTACTTCAAACAGGATTTGACCGCTTTCTTCGGATTTAACAAATCCTTTCACAGGTTCCGGCATGGTTTCTCCCTGTCCGGCATAAGCGCCAAATTCTTCAGGAACAGGCAGCAAGTTCCATTCTATCTGCAATTCATCGTTATCGGGATCACCGGCAACCACTTTGGCAGGATTAATGCTACCGGCAGCAACTGAAACATCTTCTTCAGCCTTCTTTCCGCCTATTGTGATTGATTCAATACGTGGAGCACGGTTATCAAGCCATCTGCCGGTCCACATGTACTGCATCACCTCTACCGCTTCTTTTTCCAGGCCATTCCTGAAAAACATGTTGTACCAGGTATGGGTTCTCTCCTGTCTCCGGCTGGTCCATAAAAAGGCATAGGATCCCACGCACATGGGATCACCCTGAATGACCTTTTCATATTTTTTCCTGTACAGATCCGCCTTTTCAGTGCTTGTTTCTTCAATGGCCACTCCCCATTTGGTTTTTGGAACCTGCCAGTGGCCGGAAGGTCCCCATTCGGTAACCACGTATGGCTTGTTCCAGTTATATTTTCTCAACCAGTCCGGTACTTCAAATATATCTGCGTAAGAATTAATACCCAGCAGGTCGATGTCCGGACACCTCTCTTTAATATCCTTCAGTTTTTCCTTCCTACCGGTACCTATTACCGTCATGGCCGGGTGATCCGGATCGACTTTATGGATCATTTCGGCTATATCATTCACCGCGTCCCATACTTTCTTGTTGTAAGTTTCCCTCCCTGGAATATGGTCCAGTTCATTTCCTATAACCCACATCAGAACAGCAGGATGATCCTTGTATTTATTCACTGTTTTTTTCATCCTGTTGAATTGTTCCTGAACCGCTTCTTCATCGTCATAATTAAACCCCGATCGCTGGGCCTTAACAGGCAAACCGAACAAGACCGTCAGACCCAAATTTTCGGCTTTATCCAATACTGTATCTATGCTGTGAAAACCTACCCTTACCGAGTTCCCACCATATTTGGCCACTTCTTCCATATAGCGGGTACCAAGCGTTCTGGCTCCTTTAATAAAATAAGGTTCCTCTCCCAAATACAGGTTAAAGCCTCCATCCCTCTTTTTTAATTCAACTTTATTGTTTTTGACTGTTTCATGGGACTTTTCTTTGCTTTCGCCACAACCATTAAACAGCAGGACTGTCATCAGGAGAACAATTGCTTTAACAATTCTTGTATTGTTAATAAAATCATTTTGATTTTTCATGAGGTAACCTGTTTTATTTACAAATAATTCTGAAACTTCCTAAAAACCTGTATTTTTTCTTCGATATATTGTTCAAAAACCAGTTTTTCTAATGCGGGGCAGCCTGCTGGACAAGCCTGGATCCTTCCCGTCAACCAGCCTAATAATGAGATCAAAGTACATCGGCAGCCGCTTCAATCAGCATGGTTCCGCTTAGCTGAGTAGTCAGATCGATTTCATTTTCAGGAGATGTTGCCCAATGGGTTCCAAACAAAACAGCGGGTTTCCGGGTACCCTCAAGCCAAAGGGTCTCTGCGTTGTGTTCAAGAAAATTGACATACCGCTTGCGGTCTGAAGCAGGAAGATCAGAAAGCTGAATAAGCTGTGTCAGGTAACGGACAAAAATGCCTTTGAACAATCCCCCGTCTCCTCCTCCTTCATCTTTCAGCAGACGTCCGCTGTAATCTGTAAGCGAGTTCAAGGTGAAATCAGCCGTTTTGATGGCATCTTCCAGATAGGTAGAATCTCCGGTGATCTCATACAACTCTGTGGCTGCCCCTATAAAAGTACCCTGATTGTACGTAAATTTCCAGTCTTTATTGATGTTTACTTCACCGTCTTCCACATGGGCTGCATCCCATACTGCACCGGAAGCAGGATCCACCAACGTTTCTTTCTCCCATTTATATATCTTTTTAGCCCATTCCAGATCTGTTTCCTGGTTTTCCAATTGATACAAACGGGCTGCCAGTATCGCTGCGGGGCCATTGGAACACGCATTTTTCGAATGGGGCGTATTCTTTTTCCACATAATTCCTCCCCCGGCCACATCACTCCACCCGGTTTGTATATCTTCCCAAAGTTTCCGTGCGGCGGTTTTAAATTTATCATCCCCGAGCGTGTTGTAGGCTCTCAACATGGCCAGGGCGTTCCATTCCATGTCGTCAATATAGATGTTATAAAAATCACCCCCGTTTTTCTTTTTAACCCCATCATACCATTGATTCATATAACGAACCAGTGAATCTTCTTCTATACGTTGATAGGCATCCAGAAGCACATCCAACGCGTGTGCCTGCGGCCAGTAATGGAAGTCTGTATTGCCCGTATTGGTGTAATTGAAATAATGTTGTTGGGGATTCCAGTAATGATCCAGTAATGAATGAATGTTGCTGTTGGCTGCAGCATTCCAGTCAATTGGATTATCTCCCCGCTTGGGTTCATCAATATTTTCACTATTGTTGCCCTCGCAGAAGGAAAAGGTCAAAATAAAAAAGATGGCAGTAGTAAGTCTCATCATGGTATTAATCTTTGGGCGCAGCTCAAATATAAAATATATTTTATTTAATAACGAAGATTATTATTCAGTATAGTGCTACCGGCCTTCATCAAAAGCTTTTTAAATCATGCAATAAAAATCTATAAGCCGGAAGGATATGTATTTTGGTTTCCGCTTTTTTAATTTCCTCATATAAATCGAAAGTAATTATATACCCTTGCCTAGCATCCAATACCTGCGAAGCTTTAAGCAGTCCATTAATTTCCCTGTTTTTTGTATCGTTATCATAAAATGTATAGCTTACCTGGATCGGTATAAATCCATCACTGATTTTCATAATGAAGTCACATTCTTTCAAAGATTTAAAGAAAAAAACCTCATATCCGTTTTTCTGAATTTCAAGCGCTATAAGATTTTCCAAAAGTTTACCGTAATCATTAGACAAATTATAATTAACAGATGAGATCAAGCCATTATCTACAATATAAGCTTTTTTATCATATTGTTCCCGAGGTATTTGGGAATAATCAAATTTATTTACCAGTCGAACGAGAAAAATATCACTCACCTGGTCAAGGAACTGATATAAAGAATTTTTGCCAATGGTATACTTATTAGATTTTAATTCGTTATATATTCTGTTAATGGATAATGGTTTAGTAATATTAGCAATCACCTTCTTGATAAAATATTTTAAAACATGAGGATCACTTATGGAAAACCTCTCAATTAAATCTCTATAAATCATTACATTAAAATATTCCTGAAGGACCTTTGTCTTTAAGGTTGATTCCATATTAACCAACTCAGGGAATCCTCCCCAAATTAAGAAATTATCAAATGCATTAATTATTAACGCTTTATTCTGGACATTATAAATATCCTTTTCAATGGAAAGAAAAGATAAGAATTCACTGAAACTTAATGGAAATAAAATATAACTAATAGCTCTTCCTCTCAAAACAGTTGATATTTCAGCGCTTAGAAACTTTGCATTGGAACCGGTCAAAAAAATGTTTTTTGAGATGTTCTCAAATATTCTGCTGATAAAACGATCCCATCCTTCAGCATTTTGAATTTCATCAAAAAAGAAATAACAATTTTCAATATTATTGTCTGGATAAAGCTCTCTATATGCTTGAATAATCAGATCCAAATTACTCTGATCAAAATTCAATCTTTCATCTTCAAAGTTTATAAAAAGAATATTGTCTTTTTTAGTGCCATTCCTTAATAGCTCCTTAATAGTAAATTGTAATAATGAGGATTTACCACTTCTACGTGGTCCTATAAGCGTGATTATTTTTCCGGCATTAATTGGGATTCTTAAATCCCGACTTCTTATGTCAGAAAAATCCCGATTTTGGTTTGTACGAATAATCTCCTTAAGAATTTCTTTCATAATTTTATCTTTTAACAAAAGACAAAATTAGTACTTTTTTTCTTTAATTGGAAGAAAATTTTATATTTATTTTCTTCAACCAAAAGAAAAAATATCATGGTGTCAATAATAAGGAGTCATCTTAGACCAATAATTCAATTTCTATTACTATATTTGTTCGTATACAAAAAGTTAAAAAAACATGATACAGAAAATGAAATTCATCACAGGAAGCTTATTGAGCCTTTTCATTATTTTTTCCTGTACTTCCAATACCAGCAACCAGGACAAAAAAGCAGTATTTGGACATCATGAGATATCCAGGCCTTTGCCAGGTGAAAGCTGGGGAACGGGTGGATTCACCCTTGCCGATTATGATCAGGACGGAGATATGGATATTACCATAAGCCGCCGAAGCAATCAGACGGTGTATTGGTTCGAATATCAGGGTCCGGATAACTGGAAACAACATGTAGTAGGAAAAGGTGATGGGGATCAGCTCGGAGCCACTTCCCTGGACATTGATGGAAATGGTTATCCCGATCTGATTATGGGACGGTTCTGGTTTAAGAATCCCGGAAACCTGGAGGATAATCCCGACAAGGAATGGAAACGTTTTGATTATAACGGAGGATTGCCTGAAGAAAATCATGATATTGGTGCCGCTGATTTTGACCAGGATGGTGAAAAGGAGGTAGTTTGCTATAGTCAGGATGCAGGTAACGGAACGCTCCGCATCTATAATACAACGGAGAGTAGCGACTGGACTTATGATGATGTATCCGCCAATGTTAATGCGACAGTGGAAGATAGAGACGAGAAGGGTATACATGGCGGATTCGCCCCTAATGGATTGGGTGATCTGAACGGAGACGGTTATCCCGATATTGCTATGCCCTGTGGATGGTATGAAAATCCTGCCGGGGAAGGAGATGACTGGAAACTTCACTCCTGGAATTTTACAGTGGGAGTCTATCCCAATGCCTACGGAACCAGTATGAGAAGCTGGATAACAGACATTGATTCCGACGGTGATAACGATGTGATCTATTCCGATTGTGATGTTATGAATTCAAATCTATGGGTAATCCTCAATCAGGGAGATACTTTCAAGCGGAAAAAACTTGAAGCACCTTCGGAAAAGAGGGCTTCTTATCATTCGCTGGCTGTATCAGATTTTAACCAGGATGGATTACCGGATATCTTTACAGGAGAACAGGAAGATGACAATCACCTTATGAAACCGGAAAGTGGGGTAGATGAAAGAGGTTTGCTATACATCCAGCAAGATGTGGAAGATGAGGAAAGGCCGAAATTTGAACTTCAGGTCATTCACGAAGGAAATCCTGGCTGGCATGATACCCAGGCTGGAGATGTAGATAAAGACGGAGATATCGACCTGGTGACCAAAATATGGAATGCCGATGAAGGAGTATACCATGCAGATTTTTGGGAAAACAAACTAAATTGATTCTGTCTATAATATCCTTCGAGATTTCCTTCGCGTTCTCAGCGGTGAATCTTATTGATTTGAACCACAGAGTATCATGGAGAACAAACACGGAGGTAACACAGAGGTAATTTATAAGAATCTCAAAGTACTCTTGACTTTATAGACAGGCTCAAGACCAGACCTCATAATATTTAATTCAAATGCCAAAACTTATGAAATTAAGAACTTTATTGCTCACCATCAGCATGCTTGCATTTCCGGTTTTTCATGCATGCGATTCAGACCAGCCCAGGGAAGAAATATCAAAAGCCTTTGAATTCAGGTATGTATCGGAGGACACTGCTGCTAATGGCATAACCGACCTCAAAGGACCTACGGCAGTTTTTGATCTTGCTGGGCGACTTGATTATCTTGGAAAATTCACCGACTATGGGAGGCATTTCTTTGATGACCCGGGGTTAAATACCAAAGTGGTCATGAAAGAAGCGGTCGACTCAGCTTTACGCCGGCTAAAACCCCAACCCCAACCTGAAATTCGGCAGGAAATAGCCATCGATCAATGGAAATACCTGGGATATAAAGAGGGTCAGCGCGAAAAAGAACTTCAGGAAATTAATGAATGGAGACAAATGGCAGGAGTGGAAATTAAAGATGAAGCGCTTGTGCTTTCCGGTAATAAAATATCCCGGCAAATTCCGGCCCAGGATTGGCGCATGAAGTTTTCATGGAAGGTTAAACCTTTGGAAAAAAAACAGGATGTAGCATTTGACTTTTCCGGAGTTGCAGAAGTGGGACTGAGCAAGGACGGAAGCTTCTATTATGTCACCGAAGGAAACAAAACAAAAGCAGAGGAATATCAATCCGGCC
>JAGXLC010000197.1 GCA_018334875.1 Bacteroidales bacterium
GCAGATTAAAAATTTGCATGCTTTTTTAAAAAACTCTTACTTTGGGCCGCTAAAATAAATAAGTGGCTCATGATAAATCGAAAGATTGCCAGAATTATTTCCGGTTTTTTTGCTGTTATATTTTTGCTGGCATTATTTTCTTTTCTGATCTGGTTCTTTAACCCTAAAAAAACATTAGAGGTGTTCATTTTGAATAAAACAGTACCCACAAAAGAACGTAATGAACACAAATCATTTCATTGGGTGCTGAACAACAACCGATATGTAAAATCCAACCACGACCGATATAAACTTAAGGAGGATTATTACGGTTTTTTCCCTATTGACCCCGAAGAACAACAATTTGATTTCAGGAATATTGCTCTGAGCGAGATAAATCAAATTTCCAGCAATACAGATATTGCTTATTATGCGGATACCTACGGAGTTTATTATAATGACTGGTATCAGAATTTGGAAGCAAAAACGAAAACGGAACAAAAAGTTTACGGGGGTCTGAATCAAAACGATTATTTGTTGCTTAAAGCGCTTATTGATAAAGAAAAGACCATTGTTACCGAATTTGTGCTATTGAATAAAACGACTTCTCCCCAGATAAGAAAAAAAACGGAGGAGCTGTTGAATTTTAATTGGGAAGGCTGGATAGGCCGATACTTTCATTCTCTGGATTTTGAAGAAAATCCCGACTTTCCAAAATGGATTGTGAACCTTTATGAGGAACAAAATGATGCAAAATGGAATTACAAAGGTTCCGGAATTGTTTTGATTCACAGATTCGGAACAACAATTGTATTGGAAGGATCCAGACATTTGACCCGGGACGTGCCTGAAATCCAAACTCAAAGAAAGTTTGCTGAAAAATTCGGACTTCCCCTAATCCTTGAGTATCCTTACTGGTTTGATATAGTGACGACAAATTCTCCGAATGAGACAGTGGCTCATTTTGAATTACCCACAACTGCTCTCGGTGATTCCCTGCTTGCCGGTTACGATATTAATGCAACATTTCCTGCCATTATTAACCATTCCGGAAGCTACAACCTGTATTATTTTGCAGGCGATTTCTGCCAAAATCCCGTTGATACGAGACTTTCTTTTTTTTCTGGTATACAATGGATTGATTTTCTTTTTTATTCCGATGATAAAGCAGACCGGGCAAAGTTTTTTTGGAAATATTATATCCCTCTAATGAAGGGAATACTGGAGGATACCTATACTGAGACCAATCCCTGATGGGTTCTGAAAATCAAACAGCATATTGGGAGATTTTCCGGAAAAAAGTTAAATTTGGAGTTCAGGTGGAAAATAACAACACATTGTATGAAAAATCACAATACCAACCTTACCGTAACAATCATCCAGACGAAACTGTTTTGGGAGCAAACCGACAGAAATCTAGATCATTTTAAGGCCAAAATTAACGAGATATCTCAGGAAACGGATCTGGTTATTCTTCCCGAGATGTTCAGCACGGGGTTTTCAATGCAGCCTGAAAAATTGGCTGAGCCCACGGAGGGTAAGACCCTAAAGTGGATGCAATCAATGGCTTCCGCAAAAAATGTCACATTGACCGGTAGTGTAATCATTCATGAAAACGGCAATTATTACAACCGGTTGTTCGTTGTATTCCCGGATGGCAGTTATAAAATCTATGATAAAAGGCATCTCTTCAGAATGGGAGAAGAGAACAAACATTACACGGCAGGCAAGAATAGGGTAATATTTAATTTGGGAAAGTGGCGCATATTACCGCTGATCTGCTATGATTTACGTTTTCCCGTTTGGAGCCGCAATCGTAATGATTATGATTTGGCACTTTATATTGCCAACTGGCCTGAAGTTCGAAGGCATGTATGGAGAACCCTTCTTATAGCCCGTGCAATGGAAAATCAAGTTTATATTGCAGGCGTGAACAGAATAGGTGAAGATGGTAACGGGCTCACTTACTCAGGAGATTCCATGGTGATAGACCCCCGTGGAAATATCCTGAGCACAACCGAATCCCATCAGGAATCCGTTGAAACACTGAACCTGTCTCTTGATGAATTGAACCGTTTCAGGGAGAAGTTTCCGGTTGGCAAAGATGCCGACGAGTTTGTCATAAAATAATGTGATATGCTTGAAACACAAGAGAAATTAAATTTCAAAGATCGCAGAAAGATCTACCTTCGATACAGAGATTTGCTTCAAAAATCCAAAGCTTTCCTGAAAGAAGAGGATACCGAAGTTATAAGAAAAGCTGTAGATGATGCCATCAGGCATTATCAAAATGAGAAACTGGCCAGCGGAGAACCCTTCATACTTCATCTTTTAGAGGTGGCAAGGATTGTGGTGGAAGAAATCGGTATGGCTACCAAGTCAGTATTGGCTAGTTTGCTTTACGATCTGGTACGAAGAGATAAGCTGACGCTTAATTATGTGGAAGAGGAGTACGGGCAAAAAGTCAGTGAAATTGTGGAAGGACTGCTTAAGATTTTTGAAATCAAAACAAGCGAAACCAAATTTCAGCCGGAGAATTTCAGAAAACTGCTGTTAACCCTTTCCAATGATATACGGGTAATATTAATACGCCTGTCCATCCTCCTTGACGAAATGAGGCGTATGGACTATATGCCCAAAGATCACCAGGTTAAAACTTCTGTTCAGACTTTTTCACTTTATGCCCCTCTTGCGCATCGTTTGGGATTATATTCCATGAAATCGGAGCTTGAGGATTTATCCATGAAATATACAGAAAGTGAAACCTACAAATCCATTATTAGTAAATTACAAAATACTACTGCCCGAAGGAATCGATTCATTAAGAAATTCTCCGATCCCATAAAGAAAGAACTGGACAACCAGGGATTCACTTATGATATTAAAGGCAGAACCAAGTCGGTATACTCTATATGGCGGAAAATGCAAGAACAGGGAGTTCCATTTGAACAGGTTTATGACATATTTGCCATACGAATCATTCTGGATACTCCGGCTAAAACAGAAAAAGCGGATTGCTGGAAAGTATATTCCATCGTATCCGATTTCTACCGACCCAATCCGGAGAGGCTGAGAGACTGGATTTCCAACCCCAAATCCAATGGTTATGAATCATTGCATACCACAGTGATTGGACCCGAAGGCAAATGGGTGGAAGTGCAAATACGGTCCAAACGAATGGATGACATAGCAGAGAAAGGATATGCAGCGCACTGGAAATACAAAGGAATTAAAGGAGATCAGGCTTTCGACAACTGGATGGGTAAAATACGGGATATTCTGGAGACCAGTGATGCCACATCTTCGGAAATTATCGACAACGTTCGTTTGAGCCTGCTTTCACAGGAAATCTTTGTATTCACACCCAAGGGAGAATTGATTCGTTTACCAGAAGGTGCATCTGTACTGGATTTTGCATTTGAAATTCATTCCGAAGTGGGCGCTCAGTGTGTCGGGGGTGTAGTGAACAATAAAAATGTTCCCATCAGGTACAAACTGAATAACGGAGACAGTGTAGAGGTGATTACCTCAAAGAACCAGAAACCCAAAAATGATTGGCTGGGCATGGTGGTTACCTCTAAAGCCAAGTCGAAAATCCGGCAATCTTTAAAGGAAGAATTGAGAAAAGAAGCCGATATGGGAAGAGAGCTCCTGAAACGGCGCCTTAAAAACTGGAAGATTCCCTTTAACCAGGACAATATCAATAAGCTGCTTAAATATTATAACATTAAAGAAGCCACCCGTTTTTTTGCCGATCTGGGCAATGAAAAGATTGATGTAAGTGAAATAAAAGATATTCTCACCGAAGAAAAAGAGCATGAAAAAAATGCAAAAGCAGGTGAAAGCGAAATCCAGGAAAAACCCACCGGGGAATCACAGAAAAAAGAGGTTGCCGAAACAGATGATTTTATACTTATAGGAGAAGAGCTAAAAGGAATCGATTACAAACTGGCCAAGTGTTGTAATCCCGTATATGGTGATGATATTCTCGGTTTTGTTTCCAAAACAGAAGGCATAAAAATACACCGTGCAGGTTGCGTCAATGCACAAAGATTGATGAGACAATATGAATACCGGGTGGTTCCTGTTCAATGGAAAAAAACCAGGGAAAAGTCCTCTTTTCAAACACGCATCAGGGTATCAGGGATTGACGAAATTGGAATGGTCAACCGCATTTCCGATGTCATTTCCAACTATATGAAAGTAAAAATGCGTTCCATATCCATTGATTCCGATGACGGCTTATTCGACGGCTATATCAATTTATATGTTTCCGATACAAAAACCTTGCAATCACTTATTAATAAACTGAAACAGGAAAAGGGTATCCTGAAGGTTACCCGAACTGATAAAAAAGGATGATTGATACTAAAATCGCAAAATAAAGCGTTTTAATTTATATTTTTATATAAATTTGTTCAAATATTAATTTAAAACTTAATGGAAATGAAAAAAATAATTTATTTCCTGATATTTACGGCCTTACCATTATTCGGATACACGCAGATGTATCAGCCTTTGCCCAATTTCTACAGGCCGATTGATTCGGATGCTATTCAAAAGGCAGATAACTCTCAGGAAGATAAAGTGGATTTCGGAGTTACCTTAGGTACCGGTTTTACATCATTTGGGGGACAATCGATGATGAACTCCTTTGTAGCACCAAGTCTTGATTATCAGGTTAATCCGAATCTCACACTGAATTTCACAGGAGTAATATCCAATTTTGATCAGACTCCTTTCGGTTCCGGGCCAAACCTGAGTCCTTCCGAAAGCGGTTTGATGCCCCTGAATAACAACAATTCCTTTGCCATTTCTGTTGGTGGTACTTATCAGCCGAATGAAAGAATGTACTTCAGGGCCCGGGGTCAGCATGCTGAAAATTCAATGAGGCCGTTTAATCTCTATCCCGGGCAAGACATGCACTCCTCTGATTATAACGCTTTATCCCTAGGTATGGGCTACAAAATCTCCGAAAATGCCAGCATAGATTTTGAATTCCGTTTTTCCGAAGGGAATAACCCTTATTATAATCCTTATTCACCCTACAACCGGCACAACTCTTTCAATTCGTTCAACTCATTCAACCGGCATCCTTTCTGGTAAAGAAACAGGGATGGAAAGCATTATAAAGGAACATATTAAAGCAGAAAGTCACTAACTTTCTGCTTTTTTTTATTCCCCTTAATTCCTGAGGCTATGTTTCACTGAAATTCAATATATTGAAAGTGGCATATTCCTTGTGCTTAGCAGCATAAATATGTATATTGGTATCTTAAAACAATAATAATTATGAGTGAAGATAAGAATAACAACAACCAAAACCAGCAACAAAATCAGGGCTATCAGAATCAGCAGGGGCAACCGGTATCCTCTGATCTCGCTATTGTTTCTGATATGTTACCTGACATTTTAACAGTTTTACCCGTCGATACCCGGCCATTTTTTCCGGGTATTACTGTACCTATGACTTTCACAGGTCCCAAATTTATAGAATCCATAAAAAATGTGGCCAACAGCAATCAGCCGTTTTTGGGGCTGGTTCTTGTAAAAGAACCGGATCAGCAGGATTTTATGAATTCGGAAATGTATGAAGTAGGAACGGTAGTTAAAATTCATAAGATCGTACCGGTTCAGGAGGATAGTATACAGGTATTGGTCCAGGGGCTGCAAAGATTTTCTCATATTAAGTCTGTCAGGAAAGATCCTGTACCTCAATGGCAGGTGAAATATTACAGCGATCCTGATGAAAAACCCTCGGAAGAGCTGAAAGCTTATACACTTTCCATTGTTTCATCAGTGAAAGAGCTGTTGAAGAAGAATCCGGTCTTCCAGGAGCAGATTAAAATGGTATTGAACCAAATCAGCATTGAAAAGCCTGGCATGCTGATGGACTTAATTACAGCCATGCTTACGGCCGACGGAGAAAAGCTGCAGGATATTCTTGCAACTTATGATCTCTATAAAAGGGCGGAGAAACTTTTGGTTCTGCTGAAGGAGGAGATTGAGCGCTCGCAGATACAGGAGGAAATTCAAAAGCAGATCAATGAGAAAGTCTCCACGCAGCAAAGGGAATTTTTTCTGAGGGAACAGCTAAAGGTAATTAAACGTGAATTGGGAATAGAAAAAGATGATAAGGAATCGGAGATTCAGAAATTTAAGGATCGGACGAAAAACCTGAAGCTTTCCGAGGAAGCTGCGGAGGTTATCAACAGTGAAATAGAAAAGATGCAAACTTTGGAACCCAGTTCATCTGAGTTTCAGGTTACACGCGCTTATCTGAATACATTAACAGAGCTTCCCTGGGGTATTTACAGCCAGGACAGGCTGGATATCCAGGAGGCCAGGAGAATTCTTGATCGCGACCATTATGGTTTGAAGGACGTTAAAAATCGTATTCTTGAATTTATCAGTACAGTTATAAAGAAAGGCAAGCACACAGGCACCATACTTTGCCTGGTAGGTCCGCCGGGTGTGGGAAAGACCTCTGTAGGCCGCTCCATTGCCGATTCCATGAACCGTAAGTTTTTCCGGTTTTCGGTTGGCGGTATGAGAGATGAAGCCGAGATCAAGGGCCACAGAAGAACCTATATTGGGGCAATGCCCGGAAAGGTAATCCAGAGCCTGAAACGTTCAGGTACCTCCAACCCGGTTATCATGCTGGATGAGATCGACAAGATGGGCGTCAGCTTTCAGGGTGATCCGGCGTCGGCATTGTTGGAGGTGCTGGACCCCGAACAAAACAAAGATTTTCTGGATCATTACCTGGATGTTCGATATGATTTGTCTAACATTCTGTTCATTACGACGGCCAATCAGTTGGATACCGTTCCGCAGCCACTGCTCGACAGGATGGAAGTGATCAAACTGCCAGGATACATCCTTCAGGAGAAAGTGCAGATAGCCAAGAAATATTTGATACCCAGGCAAATTAAAGCACATGGGCTAAAGAAAAGTGAAGTCAATATTTCGGATGAAGCCCTCAGGCGGATGATTGATGAGTATGCGCGAGAAGCCGGTGTGAGAAGCCTGGAAAAAAGCATTGCCAAGATTATGAGACAGGTTACCCTCAGGCAATCCGAAACCGGCCAGAAAAGGTTTTCCATTACCAAAAACAACCTGGAGAAATATCTGGGCAATCCCGTATTTACCACGGAGAAACTCTATACCAAAAAAATGCCTGGTGTTTCACTGGGTTTGGCCTGGACCTCTATGGGCGGAACGACAATGTATGTAGAAGCATCGGCTGTGAAGAGCAAAGAGAGCGGATTTAAGCAAACCGGCCAGCTCGGAAAAGTAATGGAGGAATCCTCTGAAATTGCTTATTCCTATATAAGATCTTTGCTGTGTGAACAACCTGATGGTGAAGATGGTATAGCTAAATATTTCAAGAACAATTTCATTCATCTTCACGTTCCTGCCGGTGCCACACCCAAAGATGGACCAAGTGCTGGAGTAACCATGGCGCTGGCACTTTACAGCCTGGCTATGAATAAACCGGTGAGGCAGGATCTGGCAATGACCGGTGAGCTTACCCTAACCGGTAAGGTATTGCCCATTGGCGGAGTCAGGGAAAAAACCATAGCTGCACGAAGAGTCGGGGTGTACAATCTGATTTTTCCTAAAGACAATGAGAAAGATTTTGATGAATTGCCCGATTATCTTAAAAAAGGAATAAAACCCCACTTTGTGGATTATTTTGACGATGTACTCAACGTAGCTTATAATCGTAAATAATAAGTACAAGTAATC
>JAGXLC010000198.1 GCA_018334875.1 Bacteroidales bacterium
TATTATCCGTGCATTCGTGGCCATTTTATTTATCATTTGCTGTTTGACTGTTGGAGTTGCAGGAAATTAGCAGGAAGTTGTAAATGAAAAGCATTTTTCAAATCCTATAATCTTCCTGCCAACACACAAGAAACCTTGTAAGATCTTACTTCCCCTTCCAGATTGTACACTTCCACATAAATTACATATATCCCCATTTTTGCTTTACGCCGCTGATCATCCAATCCGTCCCACGAAAAGAAGCCTTCCGTACCCACGGTTTGATTGTTGACCAGATGGCGGACCAGGCGTCCTTTTGAATCAAATATTCTCACCGTGGCAACAGAACCGGGTTGATCAAACCGGTAATGAACATTCACCACATCCTCTTTTCCGTCGTTATCAGGGGAGAACACTTCAGGTTCCAGGGAAATGGTGCTCTCTGAATTGGATTGTTCGGAAAATTGAGAATTTTCGTAGGTTGGGGTTCCATATCCGGAAGTTTGTGCAGCCGACTGCCAGTTTGTAGGATCATTCGTGGCTCTGTCAGGATGTATCCGCTCAAGGGTAACCCCTTCAGGATCTTTTAACAGGGAAAAATGCATTTTCTCGCTATAATCCAGCCGGTCGAGCGGCTCCATCCATTTGTCTGTCAAAAGCACCGTACCCGCATCATTGGGATAGGGCGGAAATGCTTCAGTAACCACGAAATGATCCGAATGGGCTGTATGATACTGTTCCCTGACCTTATCGGGATCGGTGGTATATACCATATATTCACCCGGGAAAAGCAGGCGACCCGGGCCATCAAGACAGCTAACCCTTTCCATTTCAGAGGTCTGCTCGTTCACTGTAGCCAGGCAAACTGCCTTTAAATCAACCGTCCGTTCCGACCGGTTGAAAATTTCCACAAAATCTACGCCGTCAAAGGCGGGATTGAACAATACCTCATTAATGACAAGATCACCCGGCCGGGGTCTTACAGGCAGTTCAAACAGAAGGGAGCTGTTCGCCCCGATCTCATTGCCGGCACAATCCATGATCTTGTCCCGGATAATCAGCTCATAACGAATATTTCTCTTAAAAGGCTCTGCAAATTCGAGCATGAGGGATGCAAAATCCGGTGGCTGAACAAGCACTTTTGAAGGAGCGCCCATACCGGAAACCTGGAAAATACCCGGTTCGTTAACCGAATTACGATCATAGGGCTCATTGAAATGAAGCAACAGGGTCATCGAATCCACAATGGTAATGTGTAAAGGCTGGATTGGTTCCGTATCCGGATTATTTGAAAACACAGAGTTTTCCCGGCCCGGGGTTCCGCCCTCTTTAGAACGCGATACAGCCCAATTATCCTTACCTCCGCAAGGATTATCCGGATCAATCTGTTCAAGCGCCCATCCCCCTTCTTTTTTATATTCATCCTCATACCAGCCATCGGTAAAATTGATAAACGAAATGATTTCTCCCGAGGGATCTTCCAAAATAATTGCTTCACCGGAATTGGAAATAACCGGGAAACGATCCGCTCCCCATACCCGGCCATAATCAGAAAATAATTCTTCAAATTCACTGTCGCAAAGAATACAATATTCGCCGGGAGCCAGCGACAGATCTCTCAAAGTTACTGAAGAGCGTCCTATAAAAAGTTTCCAGTCCCTGAGAGAAATTTCATGGTCACAATTGTTGTATATTTCTACATATTCAGCGACAGGAAGCCCCATTGACGGTTCAGGATCGGCCATAATCTCATTGATGACTATATCGTAGGGCATTATAGGATGATAAGCAAAACGACGGCTCATGCCTTCTGAAAAATTATTGCAATAATCCGCGATCTGATCGATTTTTAGCTCGTAACTCCGGTCAGGCACCATACGGTCCGAAAACAAAAGCAAAACTTCCATGTTAACGGGTGCTTTCAGGACTACGGAATATGGACGTCCCAACCCCCCGCTTACAAAATAATTATCCACATCATCGGCAATATCAGCTTTTACTGGCTCAGAAAACCTTACCCGTAGCTGATAATCGGTAACCGTTTCAAAAAAACTGATTTCCGGAGGGATGGTGTCGATGTTTCCGGCTAAAACAGAATTTTTCTCCCCGGGGGTGCCGCCCCTGCGATCTGCGGATGCTTCCCAGTTGGTCAATCCGCTGCAATGGTTGTCCGGATCGATCCTTTCAAGGGAATAACCTCCCCCGTCTTTGTCTTCATCCTGATACCAGCTTTCATGATAAGACACACTGTCCATCAACAAGCCTTTATCACTGAATAAGGTAATATCGGCATAGGAATTTCTCAAAACAGGAAAAACAGGGAAAGGCAAAACCTCCCCATAGAAGTCAAAATCATCCGAATATTCCTCATCACACAGGATTACATATTGATGGGGAGGGATAATGCCCGAGGGCAAAGGCTTGTTGTTCTCATCAACCCTGAGTGCCCAGCCGGTTAAATCAACCGCTTCCGAGGTCCGGTTATATAGCTCAATATATTCAGCTTCCGGCAAATCCACCGAGGGATAAGGATCGGCCATGATCTCATTGATAACGATATCAAAAGCTTTCGTCCTGGAAAAATAAAAGTTCCCCGTGAAAGGAGACAGGGTATCGCCGTGAGAATCTTCAATACCACTGATGTTAAGCTGGTATTCCTGTCCCGGCTGAAAAGGCCGGCCAGTTACCAGAGCCACGCGAGAGGGATGATCAGAAAGGAAAAAAACAGCATCCGGAGATCCTATGTCCGGTGTAATCTTATAGTTGGCCGGATTTTTGGCTGATGTCGTATCGGCGGTACGGCTAAATAAAACCAAAAGAGAATCGTTTGCAGGAACCATCAATGTATCGACCCGCAGTTTTTCATACTGAAAAGACAGGATGGTATCTTTCAAAGGATTGCCAGCCAAATCGGACAATCCCGATATCGACAGATCATATTCAAAAGCATCTGCTAATGGTCTGTCAAATAACAGTTGTATTTTGGCAGGGAGGGTATCCAGTAAAGTTATCTCTGCAATTTCAACATCCCCGTTGATCAGGGTAAAATGAGCAGGATCCGTCAGGGAAGTTTGATCCATTTGTTCGGAAAAATCAATATTCAGAGCGGTGTGATGAGGCACATGGCTGTAAATGACCCTGGGAGGCAGTGTATCCTGAATAAGTGGACCGATATAAATGTTATCAAACCACAACTTTTGATCGGCTGTTGAAGTATATTCATGATAAATCCCGGTAAATTCCGAAGCAAGATACACAGAATCGGTAACCCGTCCGATTTCATACAATTGTTCAAATGTTCCGTTGGTATCCAGCTTTACTGTCCATAATCCGGGATCAGTGTAAATGATTTCAAAACCCACCGCCTGGTCAACATTGATGTGATCCTCCCAGTTGAACTCGGTATCCAGTATTACATAACCCGATCCCGAAGCAATCCTCCATAATTTAATTTTGTCATCCGAACCGCTATAATTTACGCCAACCACATAACCGTTGGCCCCGCCTGAAGGATGCATCTCCCTGGCATCCTGGTCGGAAGCGAGAAAAAATCCCCAGTTGTTGCTTCCTGAGGGACGATATCCATATTTAACCTGAAAACGCCAAACCAGGTTTGTATCCTTCAGATCGAGCGAGGCGGGAAATGACAGCCTGTCACGACCGGCATCCTGATTATCGAAAATGTGATGCAGGGAATAGGAACCTTCTATTGGGGCAATGGAATCCAAACCCCACCGGTTTGCCGGATACTGATACCACTGATCAAGATCCTGCGATTCAAAATCAAAAAACACCTGGCCTCCTGCATATGAGGCCATAAGTGTAAAAAAAACAAAAAGGATTTTTTTCATGTATTAAAAATTAATAATATATTTGAAAACCTTAGTAATTTTACAAATTTCTACTTAAAAATAAAAATTTTACGGTTATGAAAATTGCAGTTGTAGGCGCCACAGGAATCGTCGGGCAGGAAATGTTAAAAGTATTGGTTGAAAGGCAATTTCCTTATTCAGAAATTTATCCGGTGGGTTCGGAAAGATCTCAGGGAAAAAAAGTGGAAGTCAACGGAAAAGAAGTGGAAGTAAAGGGGATTCAGGAAGCTGTAGATATCAGGCCCGATCTCGCCCTGTTTTCTGCGGGAAAAGACGTAGCTCTGGAGTGGGCACCGGAATTTGCCAGCGCAGGTACAACCGTTATCGACAATTCAGCGGCTTTCAGGATGGAAGATGACAAAAAGCTTATTGTACCGGAAATTAACGGTAACCTCCTGACAAAAGACGACAAAATTATCGCCAATCCCAACTGTTCCACCATTCAGATGGTCATGGCCTTATACCCCCTTCATAAAAAGTTCCGGATCAACAGGGTGGTAGTTGCCACCTACCAGGCGGTTTCGGGATCAGGAAAAGAAGCTGTTGATCAGTTGGAAGCCGAAATAAACAATAAGGAAGGCAAAAAAGCGTATCCCTACCAGATTTTTAACAATTGTATCCCCCACTGCGGAGGCTTTCTGGATAACAACTATACATCAGAAGAAACCAAACTGGTATATGAAACCCAAAAAATCATAGATCCCAGCATACTGGTGACTGCCACGGCAGTGAGAATACCGGTTTACAGGGGTCATTCGGAGGCGGTGAACATCACCTTCCAGAATGAATTCGACATGCTCGAAGTGAAAAACACCCTCAAAAATACTCCGGGAATTGTAATGTATGACAATATTGAGGAAAATCTTTACCCCATGCCCAAAACGAGTGAAAATAAAGATGAGGTATTTATTGGCCGGCTAAGAAGGGATTTTTCACAGGGAAAGAGCTTAAACATGTGGGTTGTGGCGGATAACCTAAGAAAAGGTGCGGCAACCAATGCCATACAAATTGCAGAACATCTGCTGGAAAATAAATTGCTTTAAGGTAAGAAGCATTCGTTTGGCTAACATTATAAAGATGGCTGCTACAATCCCGCTACAGATAATCAATTCAATCAAACAACCGGCTTCGGTAGCTGACCGCAACTACAATTATACTTTTGTAAACCAGGCCTTTTGTGATCATCATCAAAAAGCACGGGAAGAGATTATTGGCTCTCCGGTGGAAAACCTGACCGGGAAGCAATGCTTCATGAAACAGGTGAAACCTTATATTGACAGATGCCTGAAAGGAGAAGAAGCAGTCAGTTATCGGCTCAATGACCCGCGAACAGAGAACAGGGATTTTGTAAGCATAATCCATCTTTATCCCTGTTACACCGATGACGGAGCAATTGACGGGGTAATATCCATTTACGAAGTCCAAACCGACCAGCAAACCATAAAAAAATTAAGGTCCAGGGAACAGGAATTCAGAATGCTTGCCGAAAATTCCACAGATATTATCTACACTACCGATCTCGATCAGAATTTCACCTATGTCTCCCCTTCGGTTGAAAATATTCTCGGATATACGGTGGAAGAGGCAATGGCGATGAAGGCCGGTGACGTTATGACGAAAGCTTCCTATCAGGACCAATTGGAAGCTTTTAGAAAGGTTCTTACGGATCCCCACTCCAGTCAGGAAACCACAGAAATCAAAGCCCTTGAGTTGGTTAGAAAAGACGGTTCAAAAATTTTGGGAGAAGTGAATGCCCGGCTGCTTTTTGACAAGTCCCACCAACCCTGCGGGGTATTGGGTATATGCAGAGACATTACCCAGCGGAAAAAAGAGGAACAGCACAGGCAAAATGTGGAATGGTTGAGCCGAACTGCCCTGGATTTCCTTGAACTGCCATCTGTAGAAGAAATTTTCCAATACATTGGCAAAAATCTTACCGCGCTTGTTCCCCATTCAGTGATCATCATTAACCACATCAATGAACAGAAGGAAACAGTTACCCCACGATATGTATTCGGAATTCATAACAATACGCTCAGTAAAGTTATCAATACGCTTGGGATGAACCCCATAGATAAAGAATATCCTTTTGCTGAGGAGCTGAAAGATTATTACAAAAAGCAAAAGCTCATCGAATTTCAGGGCGGGTTGGATGCATTCTCATTTGGTCACGTAAATAAAGCAATGGCCAGACAAGTTGAAAAACTGATGAACTTAAAAGCCATTTATACCATTGGTTTAAGGCGGGAAAACAGACTCTTTTCAGCCATTCACATTTTTAAGTTCCATACATCCGAAATTCAATATTTCAATATGGTGGAAACATTCCTGAACCAGGCTTCCATAGCTTTGCAGCGGAAAATGCTGGAAAATGAACTTTGGAAGGCCAAGGAGAAGGCTGAAGAGAATGAACGGTTAAAAACCGCATTCCTGGCTAACCTTTCCCACGAAATACGCACGCCCCTTAACATCATACTCGGCTATGTGCAACTGTTGAATACTCCCAACCTTGTACCGGAAGACAAAACACAATACATCAATGCCATCCACGACTCCTCAGATCACCTGACCGATATCATCGACGACGTGCTGAGTATGGCCAAACTGGAGACGGGGCAGCAATCCCTGCAAATCTCCCCGTTCAATCTCAATGCCCTTATCTTTGAAATATATTTGTGCTTCCAATCCAAAGCCAGGAGAAAAAATATCCGTTTCGAAAGTGTTACACCGCTTCCTGACGATAAAAGCTTGCTTCAATCGGATGAGAATAAAATACGCCAGATCCTTGCAAACCTCCTCAACAATGCCTTTAAATTTACTCCGGAAGCAGGAGAAATAGCATTCGGTTATTCTGTAACCAACACCCATATCAATTTCTTCGTAAAAGACAGTGGCATAGGTATTGCCGCGGAACATCACAACATGATCTTTGAAAGATTTACACAGGTCGAAGATTCCAATCAAAGAAGATATGAAGGAACCGGCCTGGGTCTTCCCATATCCAAGGGTTTGGTGGAACTTCTGGGAGGTACCATTCAGGTAGAATCCAACTCCAACCAGGGCTCTACTTTTTCTTTTACCATACCTATGCGAAAGGGCATGATTGATTGAATGTCTGCCCGCACGCTGTCGCTGAAGCTTTAGCGTAAGCAACCGAAACGGAGTGCAGGCGGGATTGAATGCCTTTCCGCCGACAGGTGGAATTGGATGCATAAATAAAAAGATAACAGGATACAGCATTAAATGATAAGATCACACAGCGAATGTACCTCTTTCGTAGGTTAATTGAGTAAGTACACAACCTTACCGTGCAAGTTTTGCCAAAAAAAGCAAGAATTTGACCGGTAAGGTATTATCGCCCAATGACGCATGATTTGAAGGCAAAAATCCTTTGTTTTGTACCTGAGCAGGGGAATGATAAATCCATGATGTACTATTCCGCCCTCGTAGAGGGCCAATAGCGATGGCAATAGTGGATTCCTCTCCACACCCGAGCCTCGTAGAGCGCGCGATAGAATACGGATCGATTAATTTATTATGTTTTGGGTGAGACGAGTTGGTCTCTGATCTGTGAATTATGATACGTATCCGCTGAACATTGGGCATATTGTGGATGCTCTGTTTGTCGCTGGTTCTAATCCGATATATGGATAACCCACAATATCTATCGCACACTCTACGAGGCGCCCAAACCGACGAGGTATGGCTGTTCTATCGCTATTTGCCCCTTATCGGGGCAAGAGTCCGGGGCCTTTAGAAAGCCTGAATTGAATGCAACGATATGGTTGGGAAACAATGCCATAACCATTATCCAGAAGTGATTTCCATATATAGATTAATATTTTTTTATAGGGCAATAGGATATATAAACATCA
>JAGXLC010000199.1 GCA_018334875.1 Bacteroidales bacterium
CGTTTGTCTTGTAAGCTGTAAATTTCAACAATTTATGCGGAGGAAGAGGGATTCGAACCCCCGGTCCCGCGAAGGGACAACGGTTTTCAAGACCGCCGCGTTCGACCACTCCGCCATTCCTCCGGTTGCAAAACTAAAACATTAATTTTATCCTCCCAAGAAGAGTCCCCAAAAAATTCAAAAAAACACGAAAGGGCTCCAACCGACGCATGGAACCGGAACAAAGGTCTCAAACGTTTCAGAATCTCACCCCCATCACCAATACATCATCTACCTGTTCATACTGACCTTTCCAGTTCTCAAAATGATCATCCAGCCGGATCTTCTGGCATTGCAGCTCGAGGGGTGCAAGATCCTTTATCAGGCTTTTGAACCGGGAAATGTTCATCTTTTCATGCTGCTTCTCATCTAATTGATCGGGATAGCCATCGGTGAACAAATAGATCGTATCGCCCTGCTGAAGCTGAATATGTTGGGTTGTAAATGACTCTTCCAACTTGCTCTCTATACCGATGGTCGTCCGGTTGGCCTTGTATTCTTCCAATTCACCATTACGCACCAGGTAAAGAGGATTGTAAGCTCCGGCATACTGAAGCTGCCGGTTCTCCTTATCCCATATGCACAAAGCAATATCTATATTGTTGCGGTTGTCCGTGTCGGGCACATTCTGGCGCAGTGCATGGATCACCTTGGTCCTTAAACGGTTGAGCACATCTCCCGCTTGGGGCTGATTCCGTTCCTGAACCACATCATTAAGGAAGGACATCCCCAGAAGGCTCATAAAGGCACCGGGAACCCCATGCCCGGTACAATCCACCACAGCAAACATCACCTGTCCATTCTTCTGATGTAACCAGTAAAAATCGCCACTTACAATGTCCCTGGGCTTAAACAACATGAAATGATCCGGCAGCATCTGGCGGATGGCACGCTCAGACATCAGCAAACCCGATTGGATGGTTTTGGCGTACTGAATGCTCGAGGCGATCTCATCGTTCTTGACTGCAATCTCGCTACGCTGCTCATGGGCCAGGTTGCGCTGCCTTTCCAACTCATCCCGCTGATTGCGTATCTCCTCATTTTGCTGGATCAACTCTTCATTCTGACTTTCAATCTCCTCGTTTTGCTCCATCAACAACTTGTTGATGTTCCGCTTTTGCCGATAGTTAACATATATCAATACCGATATGGCCAATACAAATACAATGCCGCCTATATAGGCATATTTCTGAACCTGCTGCTTGCGAATGAGGTTTTCCTTCCTGTCGAGAAGCTCCTCCTGCCGGTGGATCTCTTCCTGTTTCTTCTCAAGCTGATATTTGGTTTCCAGTTCTTCAATCTGCTGATTCTTCTCTTTATTGAACAACCGATCCTCAATTTCTTCAAAATCCCGGGTATATTGTAAGGCCCTGCGGTAATCCCCTCTCTTTTCATATATCTGAGCAAGGATCTGCAGGGCCGACTTCTCCTGCAAAGGAGCCTGAATGGTATCGGATATCCGCTTGCCTTGTAGGGCAAAATCAGTGGCCTGGTTCAATCTGTCCTGTTTCAGATAAACCCTGGCCAGGGTGATCATATCCTCTGCCATGCCTTTTTTGTCTCCTATCTCATTGTCCAATTTCAGGGCCTTATGCAGTTGATCAAGGGATTTACTATAATTCCTGTTTTTCAGGTTGACCATGGCCAGGTTGGAATATACAGCCGATATGCCCCGCTTGTCATTGGCTTTTTCTCTGTATTTGAGGGATTTCTGAAAATGGGTCCGGGCCTGCCTGATCTGACTCTGCTTTAAATGAATCTCGCCCAGGTTGTTCAAACAAGTGCCGATATTGCGTATCTCATTAAGCTCACGGTTCAGATCCAAAGCCCGGGTATAGTAATCCTTCGCCTTATCGTAATTCTGTTGTTCTTCAAATACATTGCCAATGTTGTTGTAACAACTCGAAATTCCCTTGGAATTGTCGATCTTTTCAAAGTGTTCCAATGCCCGTTTGTAAAAACCCACTGCCCTGGAATAATCGCCGAACTGATAATGGATATTGCCCTGGTTGTTGCAGGCCTGCCCCAGTTTCTCAGTATTGTTGATTATTCGTGAGGAATCGGTCAGTCGGGGAGCCAAGGCATGACGCAAACGGGTGGCCTTCTGAAGATATTCCATGGCTTTACCGAAATTTCCCTGATTTTTATGGATCACCCCCAGGTTGTTGTACCCGTTGGCCATGCCTCCGGTATCGCCAGCCTGCTTCTTCAGGGCTATGGAACGATTCAGATAATCGATGGTCTTGTCGTATTCAGACCGGTAGATGTAGATAACGGCAATGTAATTGAGACATTTACCTGCAAGCCTGGTGAATCCCCCCTCCCGGCAAAGATTGAAAGCCTGCTGATAATAGCTTATGGCAGAATCCTGATGGCTATATGCATAAAGATTGCCCAGGCTCAGGTAATGAGTGGCTTTGACGGAATCGTTTTGGGCATCCTCAATGAGCTGCATGATTGAATCATGCTTGGGTTCGTGATCCTGCCCATAGGATAGAAGAGGAAAAAAAAGAAAAAGAAAAAGAACAAAACGTTGGATGTTTGGGTCCATACAAATCACTTTTACATAATTTGGGTCGAAATAATTCCATTTGAAAGATACAAAAATCTATGTATTTTTAGTTGCCCGTAAACAGAGCCCTGTTAATCAGCCAGATGGACCCCGCTCAACAGGCCTCGCATTTACCCGCCGAACAGGGGCAGATCCCCTCCTATTGCCTCCTTTTCATAAGCACCACATTCTCCACATGATAGGTATGGGGAAACATGTCTACAGGCTGAACCTGTTCAACCGAATAATGGGGGCTCATCAGGTTGATATCACGTGCTTGTGTAGCCGGATTACAACTTACATAGACAATGGTTTGGGGTGCCGCTTTAAGGATGTTGCTGACAACATCTCTGTGCATACCTGCCCTGGGAGGATCCGTCACCACTACCTGAGGCCAGCCATAATCGTTAAAAAAACCCTCATTGAGCAGTTCTTTCATATCGCCGCTAACGAAAGAGGTGTTAGTGATGCCGTTGATGCGGGCATTTTCACGGGCATCCGCTATAGCTTCGGGTACCGATTCAATACCTGTTATTTTGCCTGCATGCCGGGCCAGGAAATTAGCAATTGTGCCGGTTCCGGTATACAGGTCATAGACATGCTCATCACCATGCAAACCGGCGTATTCTCTGACCAACTGGTAAAGTTGGCGGGCCTGATGCGAATTGGTCTGATAAAAAGACTTGGGGCCAATCTTGAAACGCAACCCTTCCATTTGTTCAAAAATATATTCCCGTCCGCAATAGGCGACCGGCTCCAGGTCATATATGGAATCGTTGGCCTTGGCATTGATCATATAGATCAGGGAAGTAATATCAGGGAAGTTCAGTTTAATATGGTCCAGAAGGGCCGCTCTTTGTTCAGCATGATCCTCAGAAAAAACAACAATCACCATCACCTCCCCATTGGAGGAAGTACGTATGATCAGGTTTCTGAGAAAGCCCTGGTTGGTTCGTAGATTGAAAAAGCTGTAATGGTTATCGATAGCAAACCGCCGGATCTCATTGCGAATGGCATTGGAAGGATCAGGCTGCAGGTGGCACTGTTCAATGTCGACAATTTTATCCCAGCGGCCGGGGATGTGCAAGCCCAGGCCACGTTTCTCGAGTTGTTCATCCGATGCCTCTATCTCATCACGCGTAAGCCAGCGGTAATCGGAGAAGGAAAATTCCATCTTATTCCTGTAATAGCGGGTATAAGGAGATGGCAATATATCGTTTATCTCAGGCAAGTCCACCTTCCCGATGCGTTCCAGGTTATCTACCACCTGCTTGCGTTTGAAGCGGAGCTGCTCCTGGTATGGCAAATCCTGCCACTTACAGCCCCCGCATAAGTCAAAATGCTTACAGAAAGGCTCTACCCGCATACTGCTGTAGGCATAAAAATACACGGGTTTACCTTCCATGTATGATTTCTTCTTCCTGGTGATCTTCAGGTCCACCACATCTCCGGGCAAAGCCTTAGTAACAAATATCACCTGCCCCTCAACCCGTGCAATGGACTTGCCTTCGGCCGCAATATCTTCGATGGTGATTTTTTCAAATACCGGCAAACGCTTTCTTCTTCCCACTTTTTTGTTGCAAAAATAATGAAGTTGCAGAAAAAATACTTACCTGCTCGGGGAAATCACAATGCAGGATTTCAGGCAGTACTTAAAAAAAATATTCGCACAAAATAGAGAAAATCAATCTTTCAAAGCCAATTAAGTATTGAATTTTACAGGAATTTGATTTAATTTCGCACCATTGAATGAATGGAGCTTATGCTGTATCCTCCTTACAGAAAAAAAATACATGCCCTCACCGGCTTTCTGCTGATGGCAGCCATCTTTGTGGTTCCCATCACCTACTCATCCATGCATCATGATGCTGCGGCAGGAGGCTCAGATTATGAGGAACAGGTAGATGAGTACAACCTGGCTAAAATCATTCACAAACAAAAGATTCAGCGTATTGATGCCTTCATGCAACAGCACCACAAAAGATATAATTTTCAGGGCAATGTACTGGTGGCTTATAGAGGGAATCTGATCTATGAGGGATCATTTGGATATACCAATCCCCGTAAAAAAGACCCCCTTACCAGGGATGCCGTTTTCCAGCTGGCTTCAGTAAGTAAGCAGTTTACAGCTATGGCCGCTTTGATAGCCATTGAGAAAGATTTGCTGAGTTACGATGATACAGTAACCCGGTTCTTTCCTGATTTCCCCTATGAAGGAATTACCATACACATGTTGTTAAACCATACGGCAGGATTACCCAATTACATGTGGTTGCTGGAGCATTACTGGCAAGGGGAAGAAATTCCCTATAACACGGATTTGATGAAATTGCTGGCCAGGCATAAACTGAACCTTCATTTCAGGCCCGGCACCCGTTTTGGATACTCCAATACAGGCTACGTGATACTGGCAGCCATCATAGAAAAAGCCACCGGAATGCGTTTCGACCAATTTACGAGCCAGGAGATCTTCGAGCCCCTGGGCATGGAGAACAGCTTCGTTCAAAGCGCCGCTTATCCCTCCAGGGAAAAGAAACATCTGGATGGTTACAAATACTGGGGCCGCAGATACAGAAGGGTACCGGCCACGGTTAACGACGGTACGGTTGGCGATAAAGGGGTATACTCCACCATGGAAGATCTGTATAAATGGGACAGGGCTTTGTATGACAACACCCTGGTCTCAGAACAAACCATGAATAAAGCATTCGAGCCCCTGCAACTGAAAAACGGCAACCAGTATCCATATGGATTCGGATTCCGCCTGAGAGAAGTGGACGGGGAAAAAGTGGTTTACCATTATGGCAAATGGAACGGTTTTAGAACAGGTATCATCCGCTATATTGAAGACACCAGTACCATCATCATCCTCAACCATACCGACAGGCCCTACAACAGCAAAATAACCGAGAACATACAATCCATGCTGCAGGAAGGTTAACCCTCCTCCCTGGCCTGCCCCCTTCCGGCCACCGGATCAACCCAGTTCACTGATACGCTCCAGAGAATCCAGATCCAGGATCTTGATCTTTCTTCCATCCAGCGCGATTACCTCTTCCTGGGCAAAAGCCGAGAGGGTTCGTATAGCATTGGAGGTGGTCATGTTGGAGAGGTTGGCCAGGTCTTCCCGGGAAAGGTAAACCTTTAATGTAGCCTGATCTTCCTCGTATCCGTATGTGTCCTTTAAAAAGATCAGCGATTCCGCCAGACGGCCCCTTATATGCTTCTGAGTGAGGGTAACGGTACGGGTATTGGAAAATCCCAGCTCGGAAGCCAGAAATCCAATGATGTTCAAGGCAAACTTGCCGTTGTTCATGATGATATCGAACAGGGTCTTCTTCTCGATGGTCCATATTTCACATTCCTCAATGGATTCAGCAGTACCCAGATAATTCTGCCTGGCAAAAAGGGCCCGGAAACCAATAAAACCGTTAGGACGAGCCATGCGCACAATCTGCTCTCTGCCGCCGATGCCTTCCTTGTAGATCTTTACCTTGCCTTTGGCAAGAAAAATCAGGCCGGTGGGCTTATCTCCCTCTTTATAAATGATCTCGTTCTTTTTATAAGTGGAGATGGTGCTGTTATCTTTGAGTGTTTGTTTTTGATCTTCTGTTAAGTCTTTGAATACCTGCATCCTATCTATTACATGGGCGTCGTTGGTCATTGGATCTGCTGATTTATGGGTTTATGATGACGAATATGTTGTTCAACATGCAAATGTAAGGAATAAGCTTCTGATAAAAAAGAAAAAAGGTTTTTTTATCTCCCTCTGGTCAGACATCCTGCATATAAGACCTTCATCTAAAGCAATGGTTCAAAACCCATAAAAAAACGCCCGGTACACAGGGCACCAGGCGTTTTTATCCTACACCTCAAGAGATTATTCAATGTCAATCTTCTTGGAAGCTTTTTCAACAGCCTCTTTCTTTTTGGGCAGCTCTACATAAAGCACTCCCTTCTCATGCCTGGCTTTAATATTATCTACATGAACAGTTTCAGGCAGACTGAAGGAGCGCTGGAATGAACTGTAGCTGAATTCTCTCCTCAGATAATTCTCATCCTTGTTCTCATCCTTATGCTCTTTCTCTGAAGAAATCGTCAATACATTGTTTTGAACGTCTACGTCAAAATCTTTCTTATCCAGTCCGGGAGCTGCTACTTCAATGGTGTATTTGTCCTTGTCTTCCCTGACATTGATGTCCGGTATGCTTGGATTCGATTCATAATCGAAGAAATCTTTCAGAAAATCCTTTCCAAACATGTCGTCGTCAAAGCTGGGCAGAAATTTTCTATTTCTTAACATGGGTATCATGGTACAACCCTCCTTTCTTTTTGGTTCTACATTTTTTAATGTTTCCACCCTTAAAGGATCAAACCGCGTGCCAAGCCCCGGTATATGACGATGTGTCTTTTCCTGAGCCAAAAAAATGACAAACTGGCATATTTTTATTTGCAGAATCCTGACAAACAAGGCACAATAAGAGACAGTCTATTCCCTTCAGCAACATGGAATCTTTCAAATAAATTGTTACTTTTAGGAACCAAAGTCAACGAAAGATGGAGATATACCTGGATTACAATGCCACTACTCCTGTGGACCGGGAAGTGGCCGGGGCGATGAAACCCTTTATGGAGCAGTACTTCGGAAACCCTTCCAGCATTCATCGCTTTGGCGTGGAAACAAAAAAGGCGGTTGAACAAGCGCGCAGGCAGGTAGCTGCATTGATCAACGCTTATCCTCACGAGATCGTATTCACCAGCGGGGGTACCGAATCAAACAATTACGCCATCAAGGGAGCGGCCTGGGCACACCGTGAAAAGGGAAATCACCTGATCACCTCCCAAATCGAACATCCTGCCGTACTGGAAGTATGCAGGTATCTGGAAGGACAAGGGTACCGGGTTACCTATCTTCCGGTGGACGATACAGGAATGGTTCGGGAAGAGGATCTGCGGGAGGCCATAACATCCCGGACCATTATGGTCTCCATCATGCATGCCAACAACGAGATCGGTACCATTGAGTCGATTGACAAACTGGCCCGGATAACAGAGGATCACGGAATCCTTTTCCACACCGA
>JAGXLC010000200.1 GCA_018334875.1 Bacteroidales bacterium
AACCAAATGAATAATCTTAAAACCATTAAAACAATAATCAACTATTTTCTAATAATCTGGATAGTGATATGGGCTTATTTCGCCGCATTTAACTGGGCCGTATTTACTGTAAGTCTTAATATAAACCTTGGCTTTGCTGTTATTACGGGTTATCCCCTTATCTTTTATTCCATCGCAGGAATTATCTTTTTCATTATACTTCGTTATATTGCTCAATACCTAGCAGAACGGCAACGAATCCATGAAAAAAATCTGGAAAATAAGATCGCCATGCAGGGAAAAGACATCGAAATACTGCAGCTAAAAGAGGTTCTGTTTAATATGCAAACCAAAGAGCATAATCAAAATGTCGAATCCATGAAATCTCTGAATGAAAAATTAAATAAGATCTCAGAACAAATGCAGGCAGAAAAAAAGGAATATTCTAAAAAAGAAGAGGAGGAAAAAGATAACTCAGATACAGATAAAAACGTATAACCAGAATCTTCAGGATTATTGTGTGGAAATCCTAATTTTGATTGCCAAAAACTCATATAACTTACATTTTGAAAGAAAATCTATAGATGAGTTTTTGTATGTTTTTTATCTGTAAAGTCAAATTTAAATACCTTAGAATATGAGAAATCGTTCACAAAAAATCCGCCTGGGAATTTTTCTCTTTGTTAGTCTTGCCATTCTGCTTTCCGTTATCGGATTTTTTACAGCAAGGGAATTCTTCGAAAAAGAAGATATTTATTATGTCTCTTACGAAGGAGTATCTGTCAGTGGCCTTGAAGTGGGCAGTCCGGTTAAATATATGGGTATCAAAGTAGGTACCATTAAAGATATACGTATAGATCCCCAGGATGTTAACCGGGTAGTTCTGACTCTGTCTTTGCAACCCGATACCCCTATTAAGGCTGATGCGCATGCTGATATAACCTCTATCGGAATTACCGGATTAAAGGCTATAGAAATCAGCGGAGGAAGTAACAAGGCAGAATCCCTGGAACCAGGCTCCCATATTCCCGCTGGCTCGTCCATTACACAGGAAATTACCGGAAAAGCGGAAATAATCGCTCAAAAAGCTGAAAAAGTGCTGAACAACCTTCAAATATTTACCGAACCTGATAATTTAAAGGGTTTTACCGAATTGATCGATAAAATAACCATACTCACAGAACAGGCCAACCGTACGGTGATCAAACTCGATACCATCGTAACTGAGAACCGGCGGGACATCCGTGAATCGATTGCCCCCATGAAAGCGATCAGTGAACGCATGGATGAATCAAGCCGGTTACTGGAAACCACCATGAAAACCATCAATCTCAGAGTGCAAAGTGATACCATTGATGATATTCTTTCTAATTTAAGGGATATTTCAGCCAGGTTAAAAGCATCCGATATCAAATCCCTAATCGGTAATGTTGCCAGGGTGGCTGATCAGGTAGAACAACTGGTGTTAAAGGTAGACAATGATTTTGATAAAAGCAGTGAGGAATTTTCCGAAAGCCTTTATTTGTTACAATTAACCCTGGACAATCTGAATAAAGCATCCACGAAGATAAATAACGATCCTTCAATCCTGCTGCGGGGAACAAAAGAGCAAGGTATTCCCGATGAGCATTTAAACAAGTAACCCATGAAAATATATCAAGCCACTCTCCTGATAACAGCTATATTGATAATGGCAGGCTGCAGTTCTTCAAAGCAGACGGTTAACCGTTATTATGTCATCGAGCCTCCGGACAGCTCTCTGATTTCAATTGATCAAAAGCATCTGCTGGCGGAAAGCCATTGTGAAATCGCACCGGTTGAAATTTACCCGGCCTTTGCTTCAAAAGATATCGCAAACAGAAGCGGTAGCCATGAGCTCCTTTATTATAAACGTCACCATTGGGCGGTAGGCCCGGCTGAATCTCTGACTTTTATCCTGAAAGACTACCTGAACCAGGCTTCTCTCTTCAAAAGGACCTCTAAAAGATTCAGGGGGATCAATCCTGATTTCAGACTGGAAACTACCGTTTACCAACTTGAAGTGGTGCAGGAACAGGAAAGTTTTTCTGCCCATCTGGCACTGGAATTTAAACTGTTCAGCAACCCGGAAGAAAGATTGCTCCTGAGTCATAGAGCTGACAGGATGGAAAAGCTTCAGGAAAACGATTTGAATTTGTTTGCAGAATCCATTGGTTTGCTTTTTTTTGAAGAATTGAACCGGTTCTCCGAAATAATCAGGAATCGGAGATCGGAGATTCAACACTCAATTGATTGATTACTGAACGTTAATTAACCAGTCAACGGCATTGAAAAGCAAAAAAGAAATACCATCCGTTCATTTTGAATTTATTGGAAATACCCTCTTTCTCAAACATTCCCTGTCGGTTTCCAATACAGAACAATTTATGAAAAAGGTATCCCAGGCTGTGGAATATCTTGATCAGAAAAATTTGGAGATCAACCTTGACCAGTTGGATTATATTGATGGTGCAGGAGTCGCAGCTCTGAACTTCCTTCGTGAAAAATTCAGTCCTCAGGGTATAAGTATTACCTATACTGGGGGAAAAGAACATATTAAGAAAAAAATGGAAATTTTTTCTTTAAATGAATTCCCAAGGGATCCAAAACCAGACAAGTCTTCTATCTTTGAGAAATTTGGCGAAGCTACTGACAGGCTGTTGCATGATTATATTTCCATCTTTATTGTCCTTATGGCAAATGTAGTCTATTGGTCTATATCCGATATTTTCATATCAAAAAAGCAACGTCGCGGAGAATTTTACAACCAGGCCGTATTAATCGGTGTGAATGCCATCTGGATTGTGGGTGCACTGTCCTTTATCATTGGTCTGGTTATGGCGCTTCAGTCATCCGCACAGCTCCGCAACTTTGGCGCCAACATATATATTGTGGATCTTACGGTGATCGCCATGATGAGCGAAATGGGTCCTTTGATAACGGCCATTATTGTGGCCGGTAGAAGCGGATCTTCCATTGCAGCGGAAATTGCAACCATGAAAGTTACTTCAGAACTGGATGCCCTGCAGACAATGGGACTTCAACCCGTCCGGTTCACAGTCATTCCCAAGATGCATGGAAGCCTCGTTACAATGCCTTTTCTCACGATTATTGCAAATATTACAGGAATACTGGGAGGTATGCTCATCGCATTTGTATACCTGGATATCACACCCCAGGTTTTTATCAACCGTATGACAGAATCACTTTATAACCGCGATATTATGATTGGTATATTCAAAAGCCTCGTATTCGCCTTTATTATTGTTTTGACCGGGAGTTTTTTCGGACTTCAGGTGAAAGAAGGGGCTGAAGGGGTTGGAAAAGTTACCACAAAGGCTGTAGTGGTATCCATTTCACTGGTTATGGTAGCCGATAGCATCATGGGGTTATTTTTCTATTAAAACAGAATGATGGCACAAAAGAAAATCATTGAAGTAAATGCACTGTCCAAGTTCCTGGGAGGTCAGGAAATTTTGACCGATGTCTCCTTCGATGCATATGAAAGAGATATTACCGTTATTCTTGGAGGGAGTGGTGCAGGCAAATCCGTTCTTTTAAAGCATCTGCTGGGGCTTTATATAGGAGAGGTCGGAAGCATTCATATTTTGGATACAAACATTGCAGAACTGCAGGAAGAGGAGCTGAAAAATCTCTACATCAAAATGGGGGTTTTCTTTCAGAATGGAGGCCTCTTAAATTCTTTAACCGTGGGTGAAAATGTAGCCCTTCCCCTGGAACAGCATACCGATCTGAATGACGAACTGATAAAACGCATTGTATTGACCAAGCTTCAACTGGTCAATTTAACGGATGCCTATTATCTGTACCCTTCCCAGCTAAGTGGCGGTATGCTGAAAAGAGCCGCACTGGCCAGGGCCATTGTTATGGATCCCCCTTTGCTTTTCTGTGATGAACCCGGGGCTGGCCTTGATCCCATTTCACTGGCTTCTCTGGACGAACTGATTCTGAATCTCCGTAAACAAATGGGGATGTCCATTGTGATCATCACCCATGAAGTTTCCAGTATACTTAGAATCGCTGACAGAATTATTTTTATTGACAAAGGAAAAAAGATTTTTCAAGGCACACTGAAAGATGCGCTTGAGAGTGACATTGAACAAGTATATACCTTCTTCGAAAAAGGAAGATCCATACCTGAAAATCCTGCCTAACCTGGCCAAGCAAAAACCAAACAGGATGTTATCATGTGATTTTATATATCCTGGTTTTGGCTTGTCCAAGTTAGCCAATACATATCAATTTAATGTTCTTGCTATCATTTATAATAAACTTTGTAGAATATTTATAATTTACGTAATTTGCACCCTGATATCTTTTTTCCTATAACCCTCTACCTTATGATCAGTGCTTTTATTTCCCCGAAAAACAATCTGTCGCATGGATTAAACATTTTGCTGAACATCTCCATCTTTACCGGAATACTGATATTTGCAACCATTTCTCACGCATTTGGTGACACCGGACAAAACCAGGAGACTCCCGGCAGAATTCTTGTAGGATGTGAGCCGGATTATCCTCCCTATTGCTTCATAAATGAAAATGGAAAAGCAGACGGATTTTCCGTGGAACTTTTCCAGGAAGCGGCCAATGAAATGGGATTGAAGGTCGATTTTAAGACCGGGCCCTGGAATAAGCTAAAATATGATCTGGCAGAAGAAAAGCTTGACGCATTGCC
Source organism: Bacteroidales bacterium (assembly GCA_018334875.1). Taxonomy (NCBI): domain Bacteria; kingdom Pseudomonadati; phylum Bacteroidota; class Bacteroidia; order Bacteroidales; species Bacteroidales bacterium. Next base: position 4,697 of record JAGXLC010000200.1, read on the forward strand.
ATTGGTAGGAAGAACTCCTGAAAGGGAAAACATGTATGATTTTACCTTTCCTTATCTCACCATGCATGGAACAATTGTAGTACGGGAGAATGACACAAGCATTCGCTCCCCGGATGACTTGCAGGGCAAGGAAGTGGCCGTAATGAAAGGCGATAATGCAGAAGAATTTTTACGTCGTGTCGATTTAAATACAAATATTATACAACGGACCACTTTTAAACGGGCCATGACAGAGCTTTCCGACGGAAAACACGACGCCGTTGTCATCCAGCGATTATTGGCACTTGAGCTGATCAGGGAAAATGGTTTCAACAACCTTAGGGTTGTAGAAGGAGCCAGCGATATTTACCGGCAATCTTTTTGCTTTGCCGTAACAGAGGGTGACGAGGAGCTGCTGAGTTTACTTAATGAAGGTTTGTCAATTGTTACCACCGCTGGAACTTACCGGCAACTTCATGCCAAATGGTTCGCCCCGCTTGAATCGGTTGCAAGTTCAGAAAAAAGAATCATCATTGGTGGGGACAAAAACTATCCGCCTTACGAATTTCTGGATGAGAACGGACAGCCATCGGGTTACAACGTTGAACTTATGCGTGCCATTGCTGATGAAGTAAATCTGAGCATAGAATTCCGACTGGGGCCCTGGGCAGAAATCCAACAGGAACTTGATAATGGCAATATCGATGCCATACAGGGGATCCTGTATTCACCGCAGCGGGATGAAACCTTTGACATGTCTCCCGCTCATACCACCATCAGCTATGTAATTACCGCCAGAAAACATTCACAATTACCGGAAAACCTGAGCGAGCTGAAGGGTAAATCGGTTTTGGTTCAGAAGGGTGATCTCATGCATGACCATGCCTTACAACAGGGACTTGAAGACGAACTCATCCCTGTAGAGACGCAGGAAGAAGCCCTTCGTCTTTTAAGTAGAGGAAAATATGATTTTGCACTCACTTCAAGGGTTCTGACAAATTATTTTAAGGAAAAGAACGGATGGGATAACCTCACCACGAGCAGCAAACCCGTCCATTCGGCAGGATATTGTATTGGTGTTAAAGAAGGCAATAGTGCTTTGCTTACAAAACTCTCCGATGGTCTTGCAGCCATTAAAGGTACGGGCAAATATCGTGAGATTTATTCTCAATGGCTGAGTGTATATGAAGAACCGGAGTTTGGTCTAAGAGATTTTCTGAAGTACAGCTTATATATTCTTTTGCCTTTAACTCTGATCCTGGTAGGTTCGCTTGTATGGTCGCGTACACTCAATAAACGGGTAATCAACCGAACACGGGAACTTCGTGAAGAAATTAAGGAAAGAGAAAAGTCGGACAAAAAATTAAAGGAAAGCGAGCGAAAATACCGCGAATTATTTACCTCTATTCGGGATGCAATTCTGGTAGCTGACACCAAAAGGAAAATAATTGATTGTAATCCGGCTTTTACGGATTTATTGGGTTACACGCTGGAAGAGGTAAAAGGTAAAGAGACCGTATATGTCTATGATTCTGAACAAGAATTTAATGATATGGGGGAAGCCCTCAGAAACCATCAGGGGAATGCCAGAGACTTTCTCTATACCATTCATTACCGGAAAAAAGACGGTACTGTCTTCCCGGGAGAAACCAATGTATTCTACCTTCAGGACGAGGACGGAAATATCAGCGGATTTATAGGACTTATCAGGGATATTACCAGCCGGATAGAAGCCCGGGAAGCACTTAAAGAAAGCAAAGAAACCGCAGAAAGATACCTTAACATCGCAGCCGAGATTATCCTCTCTCTGGACACTAAAGGAAATATCACCCTTCTAAACGACAGCGGCCATCGTTTGCTGGGATATGAGAAGGGTGAGTTGATCGGGAAGAACTGGTTTGATGTCTGTCTTCCCGAAGATGCACAGGCAGAGGTTAAAGAACTTTTCGATAAATTGATGCAGGGGGAGCCGGAAGGTCAAAAATTGGTAGAAGGACCGGTTTTAACAAAAACAGGAGAGAGAAAGACCATTCTTTGGCATAACAGCCTCCTCAGAAATAAAAACCAAGAGATAACGGGTGTCCTTACTTCCGGGGAAGACATTACCGAACGCAAGAAAATGGAGATTAAACTGGAAGAAAGAGAAAATTTTATTTCTGCCTTGCTTGATAATCTTAGCGTGGGAGTGGTGGCCTGCGATGCAAGCGGTATGTTAACCTATTTCAACAAAAAAACGCAGGAATTTCACGGCCTCCCCCGAATGAACCTCCCACCCGCGAATTGGTCCGAATATTACGATCTTTTCATGCCTGACGGTGAAACACGGATGAGTCCCGAAGAGGTACCCCTCAACAGGGCATTTAAAGGGGAATACTTCAATGAAGTAGAAATGGTTATAAAACCTAACAATAAAAAACCATTATATATCCTGGCTTCAGGCCAACCCCTTAAAGACAATCAGGGCAACATAACAGGAGCAGTAGTAGCCATGTATGACATCACCGACCGCAAAAAGGCAGAAGAACAGTTAATGGAACTGAATAAAACATTAAAGGAGCGAAATGAAGAAATCGCTGCACAAAATGAAGAATACGAAACCCTGAATGAAGAATTGAATGAAAAAAATGAGGAGCTAAAAAGGATCAATCAAGAATTGGAAGAAGCAAAAGAAAAAGCAGAGGAAAGCGATCAGTTGAAATCTTCCTTCCTGGCCAATATGAGCCACGAAATCCGGACACCCATGAACGGCATTATGGGATTTGCCGATTTATTGAAACAACCGCAATTAAGCGGGGAAAGGAAGGATTACTATATTGAATTGATACAAAAAAGCGGGGAAAGAATGCTGAACATCATCGGCAACCTTCTGGATAGTGCTAAAATTGAATCAGGGCAGATGGAGACTCAATTGGAAGAAGTCTCTGTAAATGAAATAATGGATGACCTGTTTTCCATGTTTGAGCCAGAGGCAAAAAAGAAAGATTTATCCCTGAC
>JAGXLC010000201.1 GCA_018334875.1 Bacteroidales bacterium
TTACCAGCAAAAGATCCTGGGCCATGCTTATGAGCCTTTCCGCTCTGGGCGGTATAATGCTGTACAAGATGATCAAAAGAAACCGCCTGCTTGAAGATATGAAAAAGCGTGAAAAGGACCTGAAAGACCTGGAAGATGAATATGAGCAGCTCAGGGAACAGCATGAGATCACGGAGGAGAACTATGAGAAGGCGAAGGAACGCCTGGAAGAGGCCAAGAAACAGATGGTCAAAGACATCATAGATGCTGATAAGGAACACCGGGAACGGCTGAAGGAGATCGAGAAGGACTTTGAAAACAAGTCGGCCGATGAGCTCATGCGAATGACCGAAGAGCTGCTGGGCAAATAAAGTTTTAAATTATCTAACCCGGATAAATTGGAAATTCTAATATCTAATTTAGAATTTGGAATTTAGGATTTAGGCCATATATCTAGAATTTCCTTTTCTGCCAAAAAATGCACGAAAACAAAAATTAGTGTACTAAAACAAAAATATAATGATGAATAAAACAACATGGATCATAATAGCCATCCTCATGATGTGGATTGGCGCCGATGCGCAAAACAGCATCACCATAGACGGTGTCACCATGGAGGGAAGGGCCGCCGGATCCGGATGGATCTTTGAAGGAGAGGAGGATACCATTCTTGCCTTTAAAAAGGAAGATTACAGTGAAGTAATGGAGAAAGTTCAGAAGCTTCGCTCGGAGGTAAAACGTCTTGAAGATGTGGTAGCCGCCCGTGAAAAGTATATCGCTACTGTGGATGATTATAAGAACGAGGCCGAAAATCTGATCGGCCTGCAACAGCAGATGATCGGCAAGGCCGACAGCCTGTACACCGGCTACCGGTCTTTATACGATGATCTGAAATCCGTTTACGGTATGACGGACATATCAGTTATGGCAGGTACCGGTGCCTTCCGTTACAGCCCGGATGGATGGAAGCCCTTGTTCAATCTGGGCGTGGAATACAAGCAGTTTCAGGGCAGCTACCTGTTCGGAAAGAATTTCAACGGCATCAGCCTTCAGTACCGCATCTGGTCATTCTGATGGCACGGATGAAAGTGAACCGGGAGGATGGCCACGAATGCACGAATGAGATCGGATGGCGAAGAGCAGAGCGTCTCGGGTCTCGCGTCTCGGGTCTCGCCGTCCCGTGTCTCGGGTTACCGCTATCCAATTACCCTATGTGTTCTTCTATGTGTTTCTATGTGCCCCCCGCCTGCTTCGGGGCAGGTATGTGGTTCAATCGTTTCAGGTTTGATTTTTGAGGTTTGAGAGCGAAGAGCGAAGGGCAAGAATGTTTAATGTTTGAAGTTTGAGGTTGAGAAGTTCCATTGTTAAACTGTTGAATGAGGCTGAGTTTGAGGCAAAGGCTGAGATAATGATTGAATGATTGGATGATTGAATGGACCGCGGAAAAAGGTTTAACTGTGAATACAACCAATGACTACCAATGACCATAAATGACCATAAATGACTATTATATTCTCCTTGTTCCCTTTTGCTTCTCCAACCCTCAAACCCTCAAACCCTCAAACTCTTCGTCAAACTCCTGTCAAACAATAAAAAATTTTCTGCAGGGCTATAACTTCCGAGACACGCCACGGCATGTCTCTACTCCACATTCACGTGTTTCGTTTCCACCCCAATCTCCGGCGGATCCTGCAGATGCCGTTTCACCGTGCATTTTTCTGCTGCTTTAACCACGGCATTCCTGTATTTGTCAGGAAAATCATCCGGTAGCTGAATCTCCACATCGATTTTATCTATCAGCCTGGTAGATTGATTAAAATTCAGCTTTTGAATGATTTTGATGTTATCGCTTGGTATATTGCGCTGATCACAGAAATTCTTCACATAGATACCGGTACACGTACCGATCGATGCCAGGAACAGATCAAAAGGCGACGGCGCTGAATCTTCTCCGCCTCCCTTTTCCGGCTGATCGGTTTGGATGTCGTGTCCGTTCCATTTCGCATTCACCTTCTTATTCCCGTTAAAATATACTTCCATATTCATAATACTTCCCTGTTTTTGTTTCTGTGGTAAACATATAAATATCTTCATTTGTTCATAATTAATGCCAATGCTACGCCTTCCTGTTAATTGTCAGGTTAATTTACCTTTCATGATAATTCACCGGTTACATGATGATGCATTGATTCAGCATTTTATCGCGCACTCTAACGAGGCGCCGGGCATCGTCGTGCGAATTGTTGCTATCGCTATTGGCCTTCTACGAAGGCGAAGACAAGGATTGAATGGACCGCGGACAAAGGTTTAACTGTGAATACAACCAATGACCATCAATGACAAAGAATGACAATTATATTTTACTGTCCCCTTTAGCCATTCCAACATCAAACTTTCAAACTCTTTGTCAAACTCCTGTCAAACAATCTAATGACAATCTAATGACAACATAATGACCACCAAATAACTACTTAATGACCCTTAATGACAATCATATTCTACTGTCCCCTTTACCCATTCCAACAGTCAAACTCCCGTCAAACGTATTTGGTGTCAAACTTTTGTCAAACAATCTAATGACAATCAATGACTACATAATGACCATAAATGACAATTTAATTTCTCTACCAACTCCAGCTTTCACGGGTTGCCAACTGCCAACTGCCCATTGCCCACTGCCAACTGATATATGATCTTTGATATGTTGTCCTTTTTTTGCATTTTTGGCACCTTTTTGAAAACTGTATGTAAGCCATGAGGAAATTTTTTAAGATAACCAACTTGGTGATCCTGATTTTTATCGGTATTCTTTTGATACAATTTGGATACAATGAATACCGGGTCAATCAGTTAGACCGTCCTTACGAATCGGAGCATCTGAAACCGGAAGATAAAGCCTCATTGCGGGAAGTATACAAAGTGAAAGATCATTTCGGGGATAGTATATGGCCTGGTTTCAGTCAGCAGGAGCTACCGGTGATCCTCTTTAACGACCGGTATGAGTTCCTCTTCGGTACTTCACAATCTCCTGAAGGCTGGGAACCTGTAAAAGGTGACATGCTTATGGGGAAAAACTATTACCGCCGGGTGGCTGAGAACCCCCAGGCTTTTGCCGTACAGACTGAAGTGGGGTGGGTCGGCAGCATGTCCTCGCTCAGTTATCTGAACCGCGATATATTGCTTACCATCCGGGATCAGCTTCCCATTCCGCTGAACCGGCTTATGCCAAGTCAGATGATGGTTAGATCCAATGATTTTCATGTCGTCTCAATCGTCCATGAGATGTTCCATGCCTACCAGGCCCGGAAATATCCTGAAAAATTCGGTCGCAGCGTAGCCCAGGCCAAAGTTACGGAAGATTACCCTTATGAAAAACAGCGATTGAATGAGTTGTTTACGGAGGAGGGGAATTACCTGGTCAAAGCCTTGAATGCAGAAGACCGGGAAGTTAAGCTGAAGTGGGCAAGAAAGTTTATTTATACAAGGAACAGGCGGCGCAAGGAGATGCATACTGAAAAGATCAATTATGAGAAATTCACCGAATGGCTGGAAGGCCTGGCCAAATATACGGAAATCAAATCCTATGAAGTAGCACACAACCATACGGATAAGCTGGCATTTGATTATGAAGAAGGACTTCCACACTGGAAGACAGAATGGAATAACCTTGAGAAGCTTGGAAGCGTGGGAGGTTCCAGTCGTTTTTACCTGAGTGGTATGGCCCAGTGTCGGTTGCTGGATCAACTCAGTGATGACTGGAAACAGCAGATCGTGAAAATGGGGATATTCCCGGAAACGCTGTTAAAAAAGATGACAAGATAAAAAGAGTTCCGGCAAAAGCTGCAATAGGAATAATCCAGGCTAGAAATTATTATATATCATTAGTATATTTTATATATTTACCATCATTGAAATATGGGTTTGATTCATTTCCCATTCACTTTTAAATATTTTTTAAATTTAATACATGGTGTTCAATAAAACTGAAAGCAAATGGGCAAGCAAGATGAGATGAAAACATTCTTCATTCGCCGCGATACCCAATGCGGTGTTTGTGGTGAGGAGCTTTGGAAAGGTTCGATGATCACCCTCGACCGGGAGAAGGGGGCTTTGTGCATGTCCTGTGCCGGTATGGATCATCTGTGGTTTTTGCCTTCCGGTGATGCAGCTCTTACACGCAGGGCGAAAAAGCATTCGGGCATGTATGCTGTGGTTTTACAATGGGCCCGGGCACGTAAGCGATATGAACGGCAAGGTATATTGGTGGAGAAGGAGGCCCTGGAACAGGCCGAAAAGGAGTGCCTGGCCGATCAGGACCAACGGGAAAGAAGGAAAGAGCGTGAAGCCCTTAAAAGGAAGGAGCTGGACAAGCAGTTTATTGAACAGTTTGCTGCAAAGATCCGCGGGCAGTACCCGGGCATTCCTTCAGGCAGGGAAAAGACAATTGCCGAACATGCCTGCCGCAAGTACAGCGGACGCGTTGGGAGAAGTCAGGCTGCCAAAGAATTTTCGGAGGATGCCATACGATTGGCAGTCATAGCCCATATCCGTCATACGGAAACCAACTACGACGAGCTATTGATGAGAGGGTATGATCCTTTTGATGCCCGGATGCTTGTAAGGGATCAGGTGGATTCAAAGTTGGAAGAGTGGGAAGGGGAGGATTAGGATTTTAACCAACTGCAATTTCCAGGATTATCTCACACTTCTTGTCTGAAAAGCAAACAGGTAAGAGCCCAGGGGGAAATGAAATGAGGCCCTGTGCCCCAATATTTCGTACCTACCAAACATAGCAATAAGAAAATAGTCCAGAGATAGCAAGAAAAATATATAGTTCTACAAAATGTGGAACTAAAATTTGTATATTTGCGTTTAGTAAGTTGGATTGCTTTGGAACTGTTAAGAAAGGATAGGCTTTTAAAACTCAAGAAGAAGAACAGAGGTAACACTAAATTAGCAGCTGAAATTGATAAGCTTATTTCAGATATAGAAAATGCTAACTGGAATAAGCCAACTGACATTAAAGATAAAAGACCAGATGCTGATTGTGTTCACAGTGACGGTTTTTACTTCTTTGATATTCATATTCATAGAACAATGATTCTTATAGTTTTTGAAGAAAATGAAGCTACTGTTATCTGGACCGGTTCGCATGACGAATATGATAAAACATTCAAAGGTAATAAGAAGACCATTGAAAAATGGTTACGAAATCAACAACTAATATAGTATGGAAAGGCTAGCTATAAATAACATACAAAAGCTTAATGAATTAAAGGGTGAATTGGAATATGAGCGGGCTACTTCATTATATTTGAAATTGCGTAAGCTAGAGAAAGAAGACAGCAACTATACCTCTCTTCGCAAACATCTTAGAAAACTCATCCTAAAGTATGAACAGGATCATTGGTCAGATGAGTCTAAAATTGAAGACAAGCAAATTGAGGAAAGTGATCTGGCTGAATCTATAGTCCAATCAGAAAATGAGTTTTACCAAAGACGAAAAGAACTGATCAGAGAGAAATTGAAAGAATCAGGATTAAACCAGAATGATCTTGCTAAAATTTTGGGTCATCGAAAAGGCTATATGTCAGAGCTCATAAATGGTTTGAGGCCCTTTTCCAAGGAAGACCTGGTTATTATCAACCGTCTTTTCGGGATTAAGCTGGAAGATTTAATCCCTCCGTTTATAAAACAAGATAAAGCCAAACAAGTCCGAAACGCCTTAAAATCCATCCCTAACAACAAAATTAAACTTTCAAAAAAGGACTTTGATCTGTATATTTCATAACCTTTTTTAATGCTACATTCGCTAATATTTAAAATGCCATATAAGCTATGCGGGCAGACTTCCGACGTTTTTGGTGCTCGGCTTCAGACAGGTTTATTAACGGCGAACCCAACCAACCGGAGTTATCAATGCTGGTTAGAATGCTTCCCTTTTTCATCCCGGACGGTGCATTCAGCTTTCCGTTCAGAAAATAAATTCCGGCTATTAAAAGGAGGGCAGAAAGGCCGATAATAACCCAATAAATTTCGCTGTTGCCTATCCAACCTCTGATGGTCTGAATTTCCCCTGAAAAGTTTAATATGACAAAAAAGGAGGCTATTAAAACCCGGATGATCAGCCTTACTGATTCGTTGAAGGTAGGGTAAAATTTATCCCTGGCTGCATTTTCCATTGAAGCTAAGGTTGAATCGTTTATTGATTTTTAATGATATCGGTCAATTCATCAATATGTTCTTCATACACTCCCCTGGGATCGGTTTCATATTTTTTGCAAAGAGAAGCAGCATAACCCACCGCAATGCCCATCTGGCCTGTTGTATTCATGACTCTTGGTCCGCCCAGGCCGATGTGTGAGCAGCTAAAGCACCTTCCTGCCATGAACAGGTTTTCGATGTTCTTTGAATAAAGGGACCTGTAAGGGATATAGTATTCTTCTACCGGATAAAAGAGGGCTTCCGACAGAAAATCCACTTTAGAAGGATCCTTCAGCCATTGCTGGTAGTGCACGTCCACATCACGGGTGCCTTTTGCCACGGCATCCTCAAATTTGGTATTCTTTTTCATGTCGTTGAAGGTATAGATGTAATCGCCTTTCAACCTCCGGGATTCTCTTTTGCCTACCAGGTAAGACATCCATTCCAGCCTGACGCTGTCATTTTCCGGTTTTTGTTTGGCATTGTAAAAAGAGCCATAGATGGCCCGGAACATGTGGTCGCGTATGGTCTCGGCATCTTTTACCTGGTGAAGTTCATTCTTTGAGAATTCCCATTTCCACGTTCCGCTTGTGGCGGCATGGTCTTCCGCCACATCCATAGCCCAGGGTACTTCCGGGAATTCTATCGCCCGATCAGCTTTGTTCGTTCGCCAAAGCACGGAAGCTCCCATTACGCGATTGTCACCCTCTTCGGGGCTCCATAGCTCACCGTGTTTTTTCCATCCTTCATCATACTTTGATCTGGGTTCACGGCCATACATGTATTCGGCTCCGGCCCAGTAGCCGATCCATCCGTCGCCGGTACAATCGGCAAACAGTGGGGCTTTAAAGCGTTTTCGCTCCCCGGTGGATGTATGGCGGGCATCTACCGAAGTGATGGAGTTGTTGCTTACATTGGCATCGTAGGCCCGCCAATTAAGGAAGATGGAAATGTTGTCGTACTGTTCCATGTTGCGGCGCCGTTTTTGCTGATCCGCTTCGGCTTTCGGCGATCCGTTGGGCCAGTGCTCCGTATCCAGCATGGACAGTATGCGCTCCCCTTGCCAGTGGATGCCTTCGGTATGGACGCGTATCTCTTTGCTGGCATTTCCTCCCAGTACCGGCCTGTCCTGAACAAGCCCGACCTCCAGGCCGCTTTCAGCTGCTGCAATGGCAGCCCCGCACCCGGCTATCCCTCCTCCGACAATGACCAGGTCAAACTCGTGCGTCTCTTCCGGGGCATCCTTTTGATTGAGTTTTTCCCTTCTCCATTGTGCCAGTTGCTCTTTCTGATCTGGAGGCGCTTCCCTTCGGGTTGAAAAATACAGGGCGTCACAGCGGCCTTCAAATCCGGTAAGGTCCTCCAGCTCAACAGTGGCAAGTTCATCCTTGATGATCACCTCGCCTGCATATTCCCAGTTCCAGCCTTTCTCTGTTCCCAGGGTATTGG
>JAGXLC010000202.1 GCA_018334875.1 Bacteroidales bacterium
AAATAGGGTAATGGATGAGGGAAGAAGCCGGGTGGGAAAAGGATCACGCGGATATAATGAGCGGCGTTTAGGACGGGCGGAATGGCAGAACCTTGATCAGTAAAGGGAATGGAGTTCAATATACATAATTGCTGAAATGGCAATAGGCAAATTATGAAAAACAAATTGTCGCGGCAATTGTTCTTCCTAAGGATAAATATAATAAATTGCCGGCGAAGAGAATGAAGCCCGATCCCATTATATTGGGGGCCAAACTATAAAGTGTTATAACATTCCGGCAACAGAAGGCTAAGGGAAAAACTGTAGAAATCATCACATTGTATAACTGTAAATCACTTATAATCATGAAAAATTTTTTGCCCATTGTATTAGTTTTATTTATTATTCAGGCGTGCGGTTCCGGTTCCAACCAATTTTCGATAGAAGGTAATCTGGATAACGCCAATAATGAGAGGTTGTATCTGTTGGAACTGAAAACAGACGGTGTCAACAAAGTGGATTCTGTGCAGCTTGACCAGGATGGAGAATTTGAGTTCGAAGGATATACGGAGGTCGCCAAATTTTTCCTTGTACGGACTTCTCCACAAAATTCGGTAACGCTTGTGGTTGAACCTGATAATCATATAACCCTTAAAGGGGATGCTCAGAATATGGGCAATGATTATAAGGTTAGTGGATCGGAGGGCTCCCGGGAGATCATGAAATTACGCAAAAGGCTGGAATCGACTATTGCCAGTCTTGATTCCCTGGGTCAGATCTATCAGAATAACCCCGACCAGGAAACGCAGGATGATCTGAAAAACCGACTCAATAAGGAATCCAGGAAGATTGTGCAGGATCAGAAAGAATATACCAAAGACTTTATCGATCGCAACATCAATTCGCTGGCCAGCCTGATGGCGCTTTATCAGCAGATAGGTCCCAGAAGCTATGTGTTGAATCCGCAGCAGGATTTTGCTTATTTTGAAAAGGTTGATTCTGCTCTGATGGCCAACTACCCCAATTCTGAACCTGTTAAGTCCCTACATTCGCAGGTTGAAGAAATGAAAAAAAAGATGGAAGCCGATAATGCAGCCTCGGAACGACTGGGTGTGGGCAAGGAAGCACCTGAAATTGCTCTGCCCAATCCTGAGGGAGATACCGTGAGATTGTCTTCATTGCGCGGCGATTATGTTTTGCTGGATTTCTGGGCTGCCTGGTGTAAACCCTGCCGTGTGGAAAATCCCAACCTCGTTGAAACGTATAAAAAATTTAAGGATGAAGACTTTGAAATTTATCAGGTATCTCTGGATAAGAGCCGCTCGGACTGGTTGAACGCCATTGAAAAAGATGAACTGGGTGACTGGTATCATGTGAGCGATCTTGAATTCTGGAATTCCAGGGCTGCGCAAAAGTATAACATCAGAAGCATTCCGGCTAGCTTTCTGCTGAACAAACAAGGGGAAATTATAGCCAAAAACTTGAGGGGAGATGATTTACCTGCCAAATTGAATGAGATATTCTCCGATCAGTGATTTTTAAAGGCATACAAATGCCTTAGGTTTACTTTACCCGGATTTGATTTTCATCAGGGCCTTTTTTAACCCGAATTATTCAAGAATAATTCTGACGCTATTGAAAAACCTGGCTTTTTGCTTCATTACTTTCGCAAAAGGCCGGTTTTTCTAATGCGGGGTTACCTTGCTCCGCACGCTGTCGCTGAAGCTTTAGCGTAGGCGCCAGAAGCTTCGCGAAGGCGAGCCTGGATCCTACCCACAAACCATCGCGCATTCATAAACTTTCTCGCTTTCAGCGAGATACGTTTATGAATGATCCAGGTTAAGTTTCTGATGAATTTCTTTTTATATTTGAGGCAGAAAAAAAATTGGAAATGAAACCCGCATGCAGTGACCTGCACAACAAGAACATGATTAACATGCAGGTTCCATGGTGAGTCAAGCAAAATACCCAAATTTGGCATGTAAATTAATTTGAAATTCGAACTTTTAATAAACTGTTAACCGAATGAAAAAGGTAATCATCTTTGTTTTAGCCGTTTTGACTTTTGCCTGCACCAATGAAAACAAATTTACCGTGGAGGGAAGCATTGAGGATGCAGAACAACAAAAAGTATATTTTGAGGAAAAAGAGGTAAGTGGTACCAAAGTTTTGGATTCCGCGAGTCTGGGCGGAAGCGGGAGATTTAAGTTTTCAGGAACCACAGAATATCCGAAATTCTACAACCTTACCCTGGATGGGAAATTTGTTACACTTTTGATTAAACCCGGAGAAGAGGTGACTTTTCAAACGAATGCGAATAATTTTTATAATTATACCATTGAAGGCTCACCGGGCTCCAAAAAGGTGAAAAAACTGGAAAATCGTCTGAGGGAGACCAAATCCAAACTGGATTCCCTTGATGAGATTTACGAACGCATTAAGGACGAGGAAGGTTCTCAGCAGAGAATTGCCGAACTTGATGAAACATACAAAAGAATCCTGAACCGGCAGAGAGATTCCTCAATTTCCTTTATTATCAATAATATGGGATCGCTGGCAAGTATCATGGCGCTTTATCAAAAGATCAATGATGATACTTATGTGCTTTATAAAAATACTGATCTGCAATATATTAAGCTCGTTGCCGATTCTTTGGAGAATAAATATCCGCAATCGATGCATGTTAAATCTTTACTGGCTAATAAAGAAGATTTAATGAAGCAATACAGAAATCTGGAGCTTCAACAGTCGATCAGTCAATTTGGTACACCCAGTGACTATCCGGATATTAAGCTGCCTGATCCGGCAGGCGACTCTGTCTCACTACAGAATCTGAATGATAAAATGATTTTGCTGAGTTTCTGGGCATCATGGAATGAACAAAGTGTCCGGCGAAATCTTGAATTGAAGGATATTTACAGAAGATATAATAATAAGGGTTTTGAAATCTATCAGGTTTCGCTGGATGAAGACAGGAGTGAATGGGTTAAAGCGATTAATTTTGATCAGTTGCCCTGGATAAATGTTAGCAGCCTGAATGGTCCGAATGCTTATGCAGCAAGGATATATAATGTGCAGGAGCTTCCCACGGATTTTCTGATACATCAGGAGAGAGGTGTTATTGCAAAAAATCCCGACAGAAAGGAATTAAGAAGGAGGTTATCCATTGCACTGGATTAATTAAACACGACTTTTGGAATACGGGAAAAAAATATATTTTGCCTCCGATTTTCATTTGGGAGCACGGAATCATGAAGAAAGCCTGAAAAGGGAGAAAGCCATCGTTCGTTGGCTTGAGGAGATACGGCCACAGACGTCAGCTTTATATCTTTTGGGAGACATTTTTGACTTTTGGTTTGAATATCGGAGAGCAGTTCCAAAGGGTTTTGTCAGGTTTTTGGGTAAGATAGCCCAGTTTACTGATGAGGGCATACCCGTTCATTTTTTTACAGGCAATCATGATCTCTGGATATTCGATTATCTTCCCAATGAAGTGGGGCTGATCATTCATCACGAGCCTTACACGATCACCGTGAACGGGAAAAAATTTTATATGGCTCATGGTGACGGGTTGGGTCCCGGGGAGAAAACATTCAAACTGCTGAAAGGAATCTTCCACAATTCCTTTGCCCAGTGGTTGTTTGGCCGGTTGCATCCCAATCTTGGAATATTCCTGGCTCATAAATGGTCGCTGAGCAGCAGAAACGTACACGGTGTGCCCGATGAATTCCGTGGGGAGGATGGTGAGAGGCTTATACAACATGCGCGAGGGACTTTGGAAAAAGAACATTATAATTATTTTATATTTGGACACAGGCACCTTCCCATTGATTACCGGTTGAACCGGAATTCCCGCTATATTAATCTTGGCGACTGGATTCACCATTATACGTACGGTGTATTTGACGGTGAAAAATTTGAATTGAAACAATATGTGTAACCTTATTTATCAGGCAATTGATAATAATTATTTAAAAGATGTCATTAAAAAAGACTTTTGGTAATGCTTTACGGGGTTTGTGGCTTTATATTTCAGGAGAGACCAATAACCGGATTCATTTATCGGCCGTTGTCCTTGTTATTGCCGCAGGCATTATCCTTAATATCAACCGAGTGGAATGGTTATTTTTGGTTGTTGCCATTGGATTGGTGCTCACCTCGGAGGCCTTCAATTTTTCCCTGGAAAAACTCTGTGATGAGGTTCAATCGGCGTATAGCGAACGAATAAGGATTGTCAAGGATATTTCTGCCGGTGCCGTTTTAATAGCCGCCATTATTTCTGCGGTAATCGGTTTGATTATATTTGTTCCCAAAGTGATCGGTCTGTTATTTTAGTGAAGCGGCCGGTGGTTTTTGGCAAGATATGATAATTTTGATCGGTCCCGGACGGAATAGGTATGCTAAAGGAAAATATTTATGAGGATCATCTACATCAGCAACAACTGGATCGACAAAGGGTCCTGTACAGTTTTTTCCACCTACAACGTATGGGGCATAGCGCAAAATGAAGTGGAGACCCATCTGTTTGTAAGAAATGTATCCGAGGGGGATACGGAAGATTTGATGCGGGAATATTTTAATCTTGATTATCCCGGTTATCTTACCATTCATAGGATGGAAAAGCGGTTCAAAAAAGCCAATATGGAATTTTACTGGCAAGTTGCCCGTAAAGTTAAGGAACTGGCCGATGAACATACTGTTGTCATAACGAGGACACCCAAGGTTTTGCCTTATTTGCTGATGACACCCCGGCGCAAATTCCGAATTTACTACGAAACCCATAATTTTTTTTACGATCTGAAACCTCGTGATGATCTTAAGAAGAAAACCCTTTCCCTTTATAAAAATTCCATACAGGAAAGGATCACATTGAGAAAGATAGACGGTTTGATCTGTTTGACGGAGACACAGAAAAAGCTTTGGCAGCAATATGTGGATATCCCCATTCACGTTGTTTTTCCGGGGTTGTTAGCACCCATCCATCTCCACAGAAATTTGGATGCCATTAATCTGGCATATACCGGGTCCTTGGATAAAGGTAGGGGTATTGATCGTATCATTGAAGTGGCAGGTTATTTGCCTACCAATTATCACATTTTTGTTTTTGGTGGAACGCAGGCTAGTGTGAAGGAAAAGCTACATGACGAATTGCAGGAGAAGGAGGTAGCCCATAAGGTAACGATCACCGGATGGCTGAATCAAACTGAACTGCAGAAACGCCTCAATGAAATGCATCTGGGTTTGCTGCCCCTGCAAGACAATTTTTTTAACCGTTACCTTACAGCTCCTTCCAAATTGTTCGACTATCTGTCTCACAGCCTTCCTTCCGTTGCTTCTCAGCTCCCTGCACTTGAAGAACTGGTCAACGACCATCATTTAGGCATCATGGCTGACTGGAATCATCCAGTGGAGGTAGCTTCACAGATTGTTCAATTAATGAGTGATATGGGACGATACAGATATATGAGTGATAAAGTCTACAATTTTGCCCGGGAACATACCTGGGAGAAAAGAGGCAGTAAGCTTATAGAAGCGTTGTTTGAATAACTTTTTTATGCAAATAAAGATTTTTACTTGTTAGCCCTGTTATATTTTGGCTTCATGTATAGCTAACATTTCAAAATGTTTTTTATCGGTCATGTTTTCTCTTTCAATTTTTATTTTACTTCCGTCGATCTCAAAATTTTCTAAATAGAAAACTGTATAATTGTACTCATTTAGTATATCGAAGAGTTCGTATCTTTCTTTTGTAGTTAATCTTTTATAGCATTCTACCATTAAGTTTGGTTTGTAATCTTTTAAAATATTGGGAATTGTTTTTAATATCTCTTTATCATACCCTTCAGCATCGATTTTTATTAAATCCAACTTGGTTAAATCATCGGAGTAATTTGAATATAAGAACTTTTCCAGATTTCTTCCTGTAACTTTAAGTTGATAATTGTGTTTATGATGTTGATTTCTTATCTGGGTAAGAAATCCTCCATTGCAGAAGGAGGCATCAGAATAATTAAAGGTATAGATGCCTTCGTTTTCTGTTGCTGCAAAACAATAAGGATGGATATTGGTATATTCAGTATTCAATTTTGAGTTCTTTTTCAAAATTTTAAAAACATACTGGTTTGGCTCTATACCTAAAACTAAGCCTTCTTTACCTACAGCCAGTGCCATCGGCACAGAAGTATCACCCGTATGTGCCCCAATGTCAACTATCATTCCTCCATTCCGGGCAAGTGTATTATAAAATTTTACTTTAGAACTTGTTATTTCCTTTGGTTTTTCAAAAGGATGTAACCACTGTGCATATTCTATATTTCCCAGTTTATCAATTTGAAAAGTTTTAATTTCATAACCATATTCTTTAAAGGTTTTTTTCTGTTGCCTTTTTTTTAATTTACGTTTGAGATAATTGATCATGTTTATGGACAATTATTAATAATTGAATTGTTAAACGTTAGTTTTTCACTCATCACCGGTCAGATCGAGATCCTTAAAAACAAAAACTGTTCGGAATATCCCGAAAGAAACGGTTTCATCCCTGAACGTGGTGTAAGAAAAAAGATATCCGTTATGATAATTGACCAGTTCCGAGAAAACTTTTCCTGCACCGAGCACACCTGTTACAGGATTTTCTCCCTTAAACTCCCGGTTTATCTTTTTCTTATGTCGTTCGGAATCTGGTCGGGTAAGCAGGGCCAAAAGCAGTATCGCCAGTATGATCCATAATAATTTTTTCATAATATTCGCATTTGTGGCTTATGTTATACGGGAAATTTCCGTTTTGGTTTAACTCAAAGTTTTAAATCCCGATCAGGCTTAAGGCCCGTTGAAGTTACTTCCCAAAAACTGTTTTTTTATTCCGAAGAGCCGGGAACCGGAACTTTGGCATTGACCAGATCACTGGAACCTAATGAAGTAACTGATTCAGGCCCACCTTCCGGCCCCAACCGCAGATTCGACTTCATCATTTCTTCCCAGGTGACTTCCTGTCCGGTATATGCGGAAATTCTGCCCATTATTGCAGTCATGGTCGATTTGGCTGTAAATTCAGCTACATTAACGGGTTCATTTCTCCGGATGGATGTTACCAGGTGAATATGTTCCTGGACATAGGGACTGTTTACATCCTCAGGTTCCTCATAGGTCCAGATTTTTTCACCATCCGGTTTGCTCATATAGGTTTTGCAGTCGGAATAACCATTCGTCCCGCGTATTAAATCCGAAACATTGTTGGTACATCCGTTGATTTGTCTGCACATGCTATTTACGTGAATGTCCCCTTCGTACGTGTAATCAACGCTGAAATTGTCGTATTGATCACCTGTAACCCTTCGATGTCTGGATCCGAATGCAGTGGCACGCTGAGGAAATTTGCCACCCAAAAACCAATTGATCCCGTCAATGTTGTGGATAAATTGTTCTACAATATGGTCGCCCGAGAGCCATGACCAATTCACCCAATCACGGAGCATAAATTCCATATCGCTCCATCCGGATTGTCTTTCTCTATACCAGAGCTGACCGATATTATAATAGGAGTTTGCGGCGACGATATCTCCGATCTCACCACGCATGATCCGTTTATAGGCTTCGATGTAACTTTTCTGGTGGTGCCGCTGGGTTCCCGTCATTACGGATAGTCCGAGGTC
>JAGXLC010000203.1 GCA_018334875.1 Bacteroidales bacterium
TTTCAGTTTATTATTAGCAAATAAGGAAGCCCGGCTTTAGTATTCTCCGGAATCTATATAACGTAAAATTTATACTAAAATTAAGTCAAATTTTGCTGCAGACTTTATCTTGCCAATTGCGCGCTTAGGTTCAGCAGTAATTCCTCTTTCGCTGTCCGGGCCGAGTTTTGCAGATGGTTCTGTCTAGTGTATTGACCTTGAATTCCGTTTAGTAAAATTAAAGCTTACAAGAATATAAGCTATTGATTGTGAAAGCTTCATTAAACTATAAGAACTTTGCGATTATAACACTAGGTATAACGTCTTGGCAGTATTGTTTTATTCGCTGATTCATTCTATCGTCCTTCATCAAACTTTTGTCAAACCCTCAAACTCTTCAGTTTATAGACAGCTCCGCCTCCTCAGTCCCATTGGCAGGCACTGAACAGGTTTTTCAAAAAGTATGCATGAAAATATAATATTTTGTCCAACTGAGAAAACGGATAAATTGTAAAATTGTTACATTGTCACATTGTCAACATATTCACTTCATTCATGAAGGTAAACCTTGTTAAATTGTCATTTTTATATACTGTCCGTAAACTTTGCTGATTCCTTCCTTTAATCCAAGTTTCTCCTGCCAGCCCATATCATGAAGCTTTGATACATCCAGCAGCTTCCGGTAGGTGCCGTCGGGCATGTTGGTGTTCCACCCGATGGTGCCCTGAAAACCTACAATCTCTTTGATCATTTCGGCGAGTTCTTTGATGGAGATGTCCTTGCCTGTGCCGATGTTCAAATGTGTATTTTTTATAGATACTTGATGATCTTTAACAAGAGAAAGGAAAGGATTGTCGAAATGGTTGGCTGTTTGATCGTTTGATTGTATGATGGTTTGATGTTGTTCCTTTGCTAAAGTCAGTAGATTATGAGCTTTTTGGTTCAGATGATCTTCTGGTATTGAGTATCCGGCGAGATCAGCGAAGTCGGTGTTTTCCATGATGTAAACGCATGCGTCGGCCATGTCGTCGGAGTGGAGGAATTCGCGGCGGGGGGTGCCGGAGCCCCAGAGCTTAACAGCGACAGAGCGATGGGGTGATGAGGCGCCGGAACGATTGGTTGATTGGTTGATTGGATGATTGGAACTTTGTAGATTGGATGATTGACTGATAGGTTGATTGGTTAGAGTGATTCCCTGATTTTCCAAAATTTGTATGATTTTTTGCTGCTCAGTCTGGCCATCTATACTGTTGATGGGGAGATGGTTGAGGTCTTTCCGAAGGGAGTTCCAGTCATCCTGCTCAAGACATTTGGCCAGGTGCATTTTGCGGATGAGGGCAGGGAGGACGTGGGAAGTTTCCAGATCGTGATTGTCGTTGGGCCCGTAGAGGTTAGTGGGCATCACCGAGATGAAATTGGTGCCATACTGGATGTTGTATTCCTCGCACATCTTCATGCCGGTGATTTTGGCTATGGCATAAGGCTCATTGGTGTATTCCAGCTCATCGGTCAGCAGGTATTCTTCTTTCATGGGCTGGGGGCAATTCCTGGGATAGATGCACGAACTGCCCAGGAACAGCAACTTCTTTACACCCTGAAGATAACTTTGATGGATTACGTTGTTCTGGATCTGCAGGTTATCATATAAAAATTCTGCCCGGTAGGTATTGTTGGCCATGATGCCCCCGACCTTAGCTGCCGCCAGAATGACATATTCCGGTTTTTCCTGTTCAAAGAATTGGGCTACAGCCCGCTGATCCTTCAGGTCCAAGTGTTTTGAGGTGCGGGTGATGATGTTGGTATAGCCCTGCTCTGTTAGTTTCCGTAAGATGGCGCTGCCTACTAATCCACGGTGACCGGCGAGGTAGATTTTGCTGTTTTGATGCATAATTATACGAACTTTTACGAATTGTACGAATTGTAAGAATTATACGAATTATTACGAATTATTACGAATTAAGCGAATGGCTATGTATGCAGGTTGAGAACACGTTTATACTCGAGGCTGGGTTTGCTGAAATTGATTAAGATTCCCAGTTTGTAGTCAATGGCTTTTAGATGGTTGTATAGTATATTTGTCATGAGCTTGTTCAAATAGTTTACTGTTTTAAGTTCAAGGATAATTTTTTCATAACAGATAAAATCGGCAACATAATATTTTTTTAATGGCTGCCCATTGTATGAAAGTTGCAATTTATGCTGACTTTTAAAAGGAATGTTACAATCGTTAAATTCTTTTGTCAATGCTTCCTGATAGACAGCTTCCAGAAAACCTGGACCCAACCTCCTATGAACCTTCATGCAAGCTCCAATAATCCTGTAACTTTCCTCTTTATATATAATTTTTGCCACCCCAATTTGTGTTAATTCGTTTTAATTCGCAAAATTCGTATTTTATATTCGGACTTCGTACTTTTCTTTTTCTCAATAAACAGATAATTTTACTCTGCCATCTTCTTACACTACTCGAAGTAGTTCATCGTCCGGTACCCTCCGTCGTTCAGATATTTATCCCGATGCATCAACTCCAGGTCGGACTGGACCATGTCGGTAAGCAGATCCTGCAGGCTGTATTCG
The DNA here is from genome assembly GCA_018334875.1 of Bacteroidales bacterium. NCBI lineage: Bacteria > Pseudomonadati > Bacteroidota > Bacteroidia > Bacteroidales > Bacteroidales bacterium. Next base: position 2,557 of record JAGXLC010000203.1, read on the forward strand.
GGTTCCCAGTTGAGTTCACTTTTGGCTTTGGAGGCATCGCCTATGAGGAGTTCCACTTCTGTGGGCCGGAAATAGTTGGGGTCCACCGCTATAACCTCTTTACCTTCTTCAACCTGATATTCCGGATTATCACACGTCTTGATGTAGCCTTTTTCCTGCTTGCCTTCCCCTTTAAAATCAATTTCAATGCCTGTTTCCTTAAAAGCCATGCGTACAAAGTCCCTCACAGTGGTGTTGATACCGGTGGCAATCACGTAATCATCGGGTTTTTCCTGCTGCATCATTAGGTACATGGCTCTTACATAATCTTTGGCATGACCCCAGTCGCGTTTTGCATCCAGATTGCCCAGGTAAATTTTATCTTGCAAACCCAAAGCGATACGAGCCACTGCCCGTGTAATCTTACGGGTAACAAAAGTTTCACCCCGTATGGGTGACTCGTGATTGAACAAGATGCCGTTGCAGGCAAACATGTTGTAGGCTTCCCTGTAGTTGACCGTGATCCAGTAACCGAAAAGTTTGGCCACGGCATAGGGGCTCCGGGGATAAAAGGATGTTTTCTCGGTCTGCGGTGTTTCCTGTATCAGGCCATACAATTCAGAGGTGGATGCCTGGTAAAATTTGATCTTATCCGTGAGGTCCAGCAGGCGAATGGCCTCCAGTATCCTCAGTGTTCCCAGACCGTCGGAATTGGCTGTATATTCCGGTGTGTCAAAAGATACTTTTACATGGCTCTGGGCCGCCAGGTTATAGATTTCATCGGGCTGCACCTGCTGGATGATGCGGATCAGGTTGGTGCTGTCCGTCAGATCTCCGTAGTGAAGGGTGAATTGTTTATCTACCGTATGCGGATCCTGGTAAATGTGATCGATGCGGTCGGTATTGAAGAGGGAAGCCCTTCGTTTGATACCGTGAACCAGGTATCCTTTTTTAAGCAGGTATTCGGCAAGGTAAGCACCGTCCTGTCCGGTTACGCCGGTTATTAGTGCTGTTTTGCTCATATGGATTGGGTTGATTGGTTGCTTGTCTGTAAGATGTCTCGTGTTTTGTGTCCCATGTCCTGTGTTGTTGTATAAAGCGCATAGCGCGGAACTTAGGGCGCAGCGATTGGGACGTTTAAGGTGCAGGATAACACACTAAATTCAATAAATTTACTCCTCCTCCTGCTGTTTTCTTTCTTCATTTCTGTAATTTCGTTCTCCGGCTGCTTTTTCATACGCCGGATATCTCCCGGAGCTTTCAATGGCCTTAAGGACAATGTCCTTCACATTTTTATCGGCGTGTTCCACTTTTTTGTATAGCTGGTTCATCAAGTTGTCCTGATCCTTGATTTTATCCTGGAGGGTTTTGATGGTCTGGTCTTTTAACTTAAGTTCTCCCTGGTATTCCTTTTCCAGCATCTCTTTCTCATGTTTGAACTGGGAGGTCAGGCGGTCAGTAACCTCCTTCTCTTTCTGCTGAACGGCCTCATCCAGTTGTTTGGGGAATTGCTCGGCTTTTTGTCTGAGTTCCTGGAGCTCTTCCTCCCGGGCTTTAAGATCGGCTTCCCGCTCCTGTATCTCTTTTTCAAAGGCTTCCCGTTTTTCCTTAAGTTCTTTCTCCTGTTGAGCTACCTTTTCCTTGTAGGCATCTTCATCCTTTTTTCTTTGCTGATCCCTGTTGTAGATGTATTCATCCTCTTCCCGTTTTCGTTCTTTCTGGATACGTTCTTTTTCTTCCTTCATCTCCTGTTCCATCCGTTTTTTCTCTTTTTCCCATGCTTCACGTTTTTCCTTCATTTCCTGTTCCAGCTCTTGTTTCTTCTCTTTATGGGCATTGATCAATGCAGCCAGTGAATCGGCCTCAGCTTTGATGTTGTAAATATTCTGAAGCTTTTCTTCTTCAGCCTGGATGGCTTCCCGTACCCTGGATAATTTTTTTTGTTCTTCAACGAGAGATTCTTCGATTTTATCGAGCGACTGGCTCAGATTAATCTTCAGTTTGGCAATATCCTGCATGACCTTATCAGGTTTTTGAGCAGCCGCTTCTTCGACCATTTTTTCCTTTTGATTTTCCTGTTGTTCGGATTCAGGAGCATCCTGCTTCTGTTCCTCGAGTTGTTGCTTCAACCTTTGATAGGCTTCAAGAATCTCTTTTTTGGTGTTTTTACTGCTAACTTCTTCCTGCATAAGACTTTAATTTTAGTAAAAATATTAATGACGCTGGTGGCAAATTTAATGAAATGAAAGGTTCAATGGGTCACTGGAAAGGATTTTCTTGGGTGTTGGAAGATGGTCTTTTTGAAGCCGGATTCAATGATGTCATTCGGCTTCTCCTCAGGAGATTTGCCGGTGTAAATATCAGACGTCTATTCTCGTGTACGTTGTCTTGGCTTGTTCCTGATGCTTACCATTATTCAGTATCTCAGGGTGTATCATCCAGTCGCTGTCGAAGGAGAGGATGGGTCTGTTTTCCTTCTTCCGGATAATCATAACGGGAAGATAGGAGAAAATACCTGCGATCACCACCTCAATAAGCATGAGTTCAATGATAGCGAGGTTTTGCAGCAGGAAAACCAGTCCTATAAATATCAAATTGAATAAAAGGATGGTAATGGTGGTTTTGCGGTGGGAGTCGAATAAGTGCAGCAACCGGTGATGTACATGCTGTTTGTCCGGATTAAAGGGGGATTTTCCCCGGAGCACCCGGAGCAAAAATACCCTTAACGTATCGAACAGCGGTACGATGAGTATGCCAAAAGACACAGCAGGGGCGGAGGATATATTCATCTTCTGCCCCACCAGATTGAGCTCGTTAAAATGTACGATGAGATATGCCAGGCCAAAACCCAGTATGAGCGATCCTGTATCACCCATGAAAATTTTGTTTTCTCCCTTCGAGACGTTAAAAAGGAAAAATCCGAGATAAGCCCCGGTAATGGCTACACTGATTATGGCCAACTGGTATTGTCCGATATAGTAGAACCATATACCCAGTGCCAGGGAAGTGAGTATTCCGATGCCTGCCGCCAGTCCGTCGATGCCGTCGATCAGGTTAAAACTGTTGGTGATTACTATGACCACAAATATGGTAAGCAGACTCCCTATGATTGGACTGATCTGATAGATACCCAGAAAGCCATGAAGATTGGTAAAATATACATCGCCGAGAAATACCACCAAACCTGCTGCTGCAACCTGTCCGAGCAGTTTTTTGTAAGGATCGATCACCAGAATATCATCCTTCAGGCCGATGAAGAAAATGATCAGTATTCCCCCTAGAAAATACTGAGAATAAGGATTGATCTGGAAATTCGCCAGTGTTAATATAGCAATGCTGATGGCGGTAAAGGTTGCGAAGCCCCCAAGAGAAGGGATCATGCCATTATGGGAAGTGCGTCCGTTGGGGATATCTACCAGTTGTTTGATTTTGGCCACTTTTACAATGGTGGGGATGGATATAACCGTTATGGCTACTGCGATCAGAAAGGTGAGCGAAGTATTTATAAGTGGATCTGTTAACTCCATACTTAGTTATTTTTGTTTCACGAAATTAAAAAATATTTTCATAATCAAAATAAAAAACAATCTTTTTAACATTTTTTTCTATACATCCGGGCCTTCATTTTACCTTAGGTTCTTTAATTGAAGGTATATGCCCGAATAATTTTGACTTTTTCAGATTACAATAAAGAAAAAATTGTGCCAAAATCTATGCTTTGGGATCTTTATTCTCCATGTAAAAAATGTTATACGTGACGAAATCTCATAAGTTTCATTTATTTATCATAATACAGACGAAAGTTTTGGCAATAAGGTTGCGAAGCGGGTATAAATTTAACTTTTTTTGAACCATATACCACGCACATAGGAAAGATAGGATTTCACATAGATTTATCATTCAAGCAATTGAGAGGACAAATTTTTAAACGATAAAAATCAGCAGTTTGAAGGCTTTTTAGACTATACTCAATATTTCTTTCTATGTGTTAGCCTATGTCAACTACGTGGTTCACAAAAATCAATTTTTTTAGATTCCAGACCGTGCTGATTTTAGACCAGTGCTGCCGGGATTTTGCCAGGGCACCCCGTCTGACCGGTTCCCGAATATAAAGACTAATTAAAAGTATTATGCTAATGTATTGTATAACATTATGATAATAGCGATAACAACAATTGTTAATAGCAGTCTGTTTTCTCTTTTAAGTTTTTTGTTCTGTTTTATGATTTTCTCATAATTATTGCTGTTAGAATGTTTCATTTTATTATATTTTTATTTAAATAAATGGATGTAATTCTAGGAATTTTCCTTTTCCCAATGATAAAATCCATAAATAAGTCATAATTAAACTTATAAATATGATAATAAAACCAATAATTCTGTCTCTTTTATTATATTTTCCAAAAGCAAAATAAATTCCTAGAACAGTTCCTGTTATACCTCCTAAAATTGAACATATAAAGCCTGTTATCCACCAAAAAGGATGCAAATTTTTTGTTTTTTCCATAAGGCATCAAAATGTTTAATTACACAACGCTTTAAGGCGGTTGATTTTGCCTTTTTTACCCAAGCCTGGGTTTACAGATATTCTGTACCAGGATACATCCCCTTCCTCTGATTTTTTCAAAACAAATTTTTTGGAGCTAAAAAGATAAAATTAATAAATGCGTGAATAATAAAACAATAAAGTAATCCATGCTTATAGTTTACCCTGGCATAACTCAATAAAAATCCCATAAATACCTGATTAATAAGAATAAGGGGTGATATCAAAAGATGGACAAAATTCAAATTATCGAAATTAAATAAATGTCCCAAACCAAAAATCAAAATTAATGAGTAAAAAATCGCCTTATAGTACTTAAAATAATAATTTTGAATTTTGTTCAAAATGTCAGTATGTAATATTTTTGTAAAAGGAATATATGCGATTAACAGACCACTCCCTAAACTTATATAAAGGTTAAAGCTTCTATTCATAAGTAAAACAACAAGAGTTGCAATAGCTATAAATAAATTTCTATAAGAAAATCTCAAAGGCAAAC
>JAGXLC010000204.1:0-3319 GCA_018334875.1 Bacteroidales bacterium
ATCTACCTTCTTTTACCAACGGAATCTTTGCTTTGGACATTTGCTTCAGGTAAAAATGGAGCTGGCTTGCTGCTCTTTTGTTCAGTGAATCGGCTTCGTTGCTGTAGATGATTTTATAACCCTTTAGTACCTTACCGGTCAAATTCTTGCATTTTTTGGCAAAACTTGCCCGGTAAGGTACCGTTTATTGTTAATTCGTGAATTTTTGCATCCGGATAGCGCAAGAATGGTTATAATCAAAAAGAAACCTGCTTTTTTCGTCGGTTTTTAAGCTTTTACTCCGGTACGGCTTTGCTCCACCATTCCCTGATCTGTTCTTTCAGATGGTTTACTTTTTCCGGTTTTGATCCCGCCAGGTTATTGGTTTCATCCGGGTCTTCGATTACATGATATAATTCAGGCTGAGTCCCTGTGCCGTTCCTTCCGGAAGGCATGATCAGCTTCCATTCGCCTTCCAATACATACGAGTATTTAAGGCTGGATATGGGGTTGTCTATATCGACGGCATCATGTGTATAAGCAGCCCCAAATACGGTATTCCGATTTTTCAGAGCTTTTTTATTAAGCAGACTGATCCCCTGCATCTCATCTGTTTTACTGAGTCCGCAGGCTTGCAGGATTGTTGGTGCCAGATCGATGCTGCTTACCGGGGTGGTTTTATCCATTTCCGGCTTGGTATGGCCCGGCCATTTTACCATAATGGGAGTCCTTATACCACCTTCGTAAGGAGTTCGTTTGGATCTCTCGTCATAACCACTTTTCTCCGGATCCTGAATCCATCCATTGTCGCATACATAGATTATCATTGTGTTGTCGGCAATTCCCTTTTTTTCGAGGTGATCCAAAAGCGTTCCGCAGGTTTCGTCGAACCATTCGCAGTTGGCCCAGTATTTGGCAATAGGCAGTGAATCTGTTTCCTTGCGGTATTTGTTTAACAGGCGGTCCGGCGGATTATGCGGCCGATGGGGCAGGAAAGGGGCGTACCAGATAAAGAAAGGATGTTTTTCCCTGTTGTCAATAAAATCATAAATGGGTTCCATGGTTTCCCTTCCGATGTCCAGGCCTTCATCGCCATGCCTGCCACCCCGGTCCATGTCTCCATGGGTCATTCCATGGGTAAATCCTCCACGGCGGTAGTTGCCCAGCCACCATTTGCCTGTTTGCAGACTCAAATAATCGAGTTTTTTCAATTTTTCCGGTATGGTGGGATGCGGGTCCACATTGGAGATCATCTGTTCCCTCAATTTCCGGCGCTTTTTTGGCCATCCTTTGGGATTCCATCCTGTATCTTCCCCGACAACAGGGGGATCGTTGCTGGTATATCCATGCTGATGGGCATACAGTCCGGTAACCATCGATGACAGGGAAGGACCACACAGGGGTTCGGAAACATAGCCTCGTATATATACCTGACTTTCCGAGGCCAATTTATCCAGGTTAGGCGTTTCTATTGCTTTATGGCCCATAAAGCCGTAATCTCCCCATGCCTGGTCATCAGAAATGATCAAAACGATGTTCGGCAGGGTTTGTTGGTTTTTTGCACACTTGTTCAGGAGGAGCATCCCTCCTGTACCGGCCAGTATTTTGTAGATGAAATCCCTGCGGCCGAGGTATCTGCCCGGTGAATTGTTGTTTTTATTGGAGTAATCCGAATGCATTGGGAATTGTTTTATTAATTAAATGAGATACAAAAAACAAAAATTATCGGAGAAATCCAAACATCGTTTTCTTTTTGTTAGCCTTTTTAACCCGGATTATTCAAGAATAATCATCCCATCCTCCATCTTTGCGCTTCTACACATTCTTGCTCATGTTATAGGTACTTAGGGCTGCAACAGTTATTTCTTTTCAGTCAACGCCTTTGGATCCCATTATCCATTTCAGTTACAGGGTTCCTTCATCTATTCTTTTTTCCAAAAGCGTTCTGCCGTAAATTGCCAATTCTGGGATTTCTGCTTTCAGCTCTTCCAACAGACTTAACAGGCTTGTAGGTGTGAATGCATCGTCTATTCTAAAGCCATCTTCCAGATCAGTAATACATTGGTTGACAAAACCCTCAAATTCTTCGGTATAATCTACACCAAAAAACAAACCATGATCGTTGCTATACTCAAATTCAGCCACCAATTGGCCTCCACAGGTTACTTCTATGTATTCACCGGTCGAAAACCTTTCGAATTTATTATTTTGGCTTTCAGTGTTTTTTGATTGTTTTGATTCCATAACCCAAATTTTTGGTTCAAAGGTAATGATGAAGCGCCTGACTCATGAAATCGCTCGTCAAACCGGAGTATGTATTCATCAAAGAATGACAAAGTCTGGCATAAATCATGGAGCTCAAAGTTCAAAAGGGGCCCACACCAGTAGCCTTAATATGCAGCCTTTTTTCCGGTACGCGAAACCGTTCAGGAACCGGTTTAATATATTGCCAAAAAAAAGCAAGAATTTGACCGGTAAGGTAACCAATTCATGCCTGTATTTGATCTGCCTTGCTTGGAATCGTGTCGATTTTAGGGGTTAATATCCGTAGGTTAGCCCAAAAGAAAGAATATGAAGATAGAAAGAGGTATCTCCCAAACTCTTTTCAAACATATATGAAATACCCAGTTCAAGGTTGTTGATCAGTGCAAAATCAGTACCTATTGTGAAGCGATTTTTATCAACTACCGGAAATGGTTTTTGATAGAGTGGCACATAGTATTTAAAGGCAAAATATGGATTCGGCTTCCAGTTAGTTATATGATACGTGGCGGTTATTTCATTTTGGAAATATGTTTTAGGATTTTGATAGGAAAGCGCTCTTGAAGTAGCATAATCAGAAAGGAATTTTAGGTTATAGTTAAAAGCTGTGTTGATTAAATCAATCTCTATCTTCCGGTTCAACTAAAATACAATCCCCTTTTGTCTTTGTATCTTCGCCATATTCATTTGATACTGTCAGTTCCACCGTATAAATCCCTTCTCTGGAATAAGTATGGGATGGGTTTTCTTCCCTGCTGGTATATCCATCGCCAAAATCCCAGCTCCAACTGTCGGGGTTACCATCTGAATTATCGGTAAATTGAACAGCAGTTCCGGGTGGTATTTTTGTTTTATCTACGCTGAAATTTGCTCTGGGAGCACTCCCTACATCAATATAATTCGTTTTCGTTTCTGTATCTTCACCATATTCATTGGATACAGTCAGTTCTACGGTATAACTCGCTTCTGAAAAATAGGTATGAAAGGGATTTTCCTCATTACTGGTGTTTCCATCGCCAAAATCCCAGTTCCAACTGCAGGGATTACCCTCCGAGTCATCAAGGAAATGCACATTAGT
>JAGXLC010000204.1:4118-7560 GCA_018334875.1 Bacteroidales bacterium
ACCGAAGCACCTCCGTCATCCGTAACATAAGCCTTACTCTTTGCACTGTCAGCAGTAATTTCAGTTATTGAAAGGCTATTTACCACAGGAGATTCTACTTTACAACCGGTAAATATGAACAAGCTTGCTGCAAGAAATGATAGTGGAAGTATAATTAACTTTTTCATTGGGGTAAAAGTTTCTGTGACAAATTTTAAAAAGGGGTTTAAAAATTGCTGAAGTATCACTATCTTTAGTTTCTAAACAATACCCCTTTCAGACAATGATAGAAAAAATTTTGAAACATCCCAATAAAAAACTTAATTTTTTACCGCTTGCAGAAAAGATTACTATATGTCCATACATATTTTGGAAGCCCTATCGTACATATCAATCAATCGGATCAATTCCATTTGAAGGTATCAACCTGTCAAAATCAACCGATAATTCTTCCTGATTAACAAAATCATAGCCGGTTAACTGGCGGATCTCATAAATATACTCCCAATATTCTTCCAATTCCCGGATATAACTTTTTCGGGCGGAGATTTTATCTTGTTCTGCAGAATTAAGTTTGACAATATCCGCTTCTCCCTTGAGAAATCTTTCCTGAACAATATCATATGATTTTCTTGCCAGGGTATCTGCCAAAGCTGCTCTTTCTATAATATTTTTCTGCAGATTAAATTCTTCAATCGTTCTTCTTACATTTTGATCAAACCGTATTTCCGATTGTCTCACACTTGCATTTGTTACTTGTTGGTTTCTTCTGGCGAGGTTATATCGTTTTTGTGTTAATCCCCAGTCAACAATGGGGATATATAAACTAACCCTTACTCTTTGCTGATCCAATAAATCCTGATACGTTTGCTCAATGTTCTCATTTGTCTGATTCAATCCGAAGCTTACATCAAGATTGGCATGGTAACGCGACTTTTTGGCTCTGACAACATTCCGTTCAGCCCGAATGCGTCGCTCTTCATGCCAAATCGTTCGGGGGTTGTTCTTTTGGGCTTTTTCTAAAGCTATTGACGGGTCAATATTTAACTGAGGGATTTCTTCAGGAACGGTTAATTCTATAGATACATCTTCCTTTAACCGGAGGAAGGTGATGAGGTCATTTTCAGCCCGTTTAGCCCTGTTGCTGGTTTGTTTTAAGCTATTCTCAGCATTTAACTTGCGCAATCTGAGCGAATACAAATCTTCCTGGGAAATCGAATCTTTTTTATAGCGTTCCTGCCCATCTTTATAAAGCGTATCTGCATTTGCATATTTGGTCTCCTCTATACCCAGGGATATTTGAGCAAGCAACAAATCAAAGAAAGCATCTACCGCATCTTCTGAAATTTCTTCCCGTTCCTGAATATAATCCCTTTGTGCCCTTTTAAATTCCAAAGGTTCCAGCTTCTTCTGCCATCTCAGGTGGTTATAATCGAACAAACCCTGTTCAATCCCTATTCTTATAGGTGTTGAAGAATATTGAACCCCACCATTGTTAAAATTCTGAAGCCTTCCAATATCGGAATCTATATAAACTTTTCCTCCTGTAAACGGAATGTTTTGATTCAGTGAAAGATTGAAATATGAATTTACATTTTGCTGTTCAATATATTGGTATGAAGAATCCTGCCAGTTGAATTCTTCCCTCACAGCCCTTGTATAAGAAAATGGTCTGGCAGATAGGTTTAATTTGGGAAGAAATTCTGCTTTATAGGAGCGATAATTCCAATAATCAGCAAGATATCTGTTTTTTTCGATAAAGGCTTTGAGTGAGCTGTCCTTTGCAATGTCAATAACGTTCTGTAAGTTTAAGTTAATTTTCCGGGTCTCCTGACTATATCCATCTGTTGCAATTTGTAAAAGCTGAAAACTAAAAATAACGATCAATAATTTTTTTAAGGTCATTGTTGGAATCTACTTTAATTTATTACTCTGATTCATTCGTGTAACAGTTTATTAAAAAATTAAATTTCAAATTGATTTATATACCAAGTTTACAAACTTTGCTTGTATTACCATGGAACCCGCATGTTACTCATGTTCTTGTTATGAAGGTCCTGGATGCAGGTTTCATTATAAAACAGCGCCATTTATCGATGCAACCAAAAAAAGGGATTATGTTTGAAAACAAAAGTTATGCCATTTTAGTAATTTATCGGCTGCAAAATTACAAAAATCCCGTGATATTAACAATTGAGAACATGTTATATTTTTTTGTGGGATCATGAATATAAATAGAGTCTGTCTATAATGTCCGCTGGCTGCGTTACGATCGTTTTTCATGCCAGTCATCCGGCAATGGCCCGGCTCCTGACATTCAACATACGCAAGTTTTGCCAGCGAACATTCTAGACGAGATTCTTTCAAGTCAATTTGACTTTATAGTCAAACATTAAATAGGGGGGGGGTAGTGTTTGTAATATTGCTTTTTTGTAATATATTCCTAGCATTTTAGGGGTATATTACAAAAAAATAACAAAATATTTTTGAAATACCCCCTTTCATTTATACCTTTGCCTGGATGATTATAAAAAATTTTATTCACCCTTAAATTTTTTAAATTATGAAGCCATACCTCATCGGAAGTACTCAGCCAGTTGGGTATTCAGGTTCTTGCTGTGGTAATTGTAAGTGCCTAAGCCGGTATATTAATCATCATTCCGGCACCCCTATTGAAATGCCTGATAAAATGTAGAATTCTATGAAAGGGGATGTTATGAGTTTTGAATCAACAGTATATGAAATTCTGATATATGCTCCCGGAGATGTTCAGGAAGAAAAGGAGATAATTGAGGAAATTATTGAGGAATGGAATATGATTCATTCTAAACGGGACAAAATAATCCTGATCCCAAAAAGTTGGGAGAGGCATTCTTTATCTGAATATAGCAATCATCCCCGGGAAATGATAAACAAACAGATTGCAGAAAATGCAGATTTACTGGTAGCGGTCTTTTGGACAATGATTTTCACTCCGACAGGAGAAGCAGATAGTGGAACTGTTGAAGAACTTGACCAATATATTGATGCCGGAATACCGGTTTTGGTATATCAATCGTCCAAACATGCGGAAGGTTCCGGTATTGATCAAAATCAATACTGGAACCTTCTGGAATTTCTTAATAACTTAGAATCAGGTAAAACGTTTGTACATCAATATAATTCATTGGCAGTTTTTCGTGAGCTTTTTAAGCGACAACTTTCACAGGTTATGAATAATAACTTTGCTGTTAACCCTGAAATACATGTAAGCCATTTCAATGCCGCGTCAAATAATTCTTTAATATCCGGAGAGGCGAAACAACTATTGATAAATGCTGCCCAGGATCCTTCCGGTATTATAATATATTGTGTCACTGCAGAAGGAACACGTATAAGTACAAACAACAAAGATTTCAGTGAACCTGGTAATCCTGAATCAGAGTTGGTGTGGTATAATGCATTAGAAGAACTTACAGCCCAT
>JAGXLC010000205.1 GCA_018334875.1 Bacteroidales bacterium
GGAATACGATGCTCGGCACAATACATCACCTTGTCAATAGCATGGAAATCGCTAACAAGCGGAGAAATGGGCTCGCCATAGAAAATAAAATTAGGCCGTTGCCTGAATTCTTCCTCGCCACCGGCCATAGCAATAGCCATCCTGTGCTGGTCATACACACCACCTCTTCCAAAGGCCCAACTCATAATTGGAGTTGTCGTATTTCTTATCATATCAGCAAATTCATAAACATCGGCCAACCCATTGGTTACGTCACTAATGGAACCCAACGATTGTACATACCCCATATTGGGAAGGGCATCACAAACCCGGGCTACCAGGGAAGCATCCTTCCGGAGATAAGGCCTTCTTTCCAGCGTATCCGTATCGATAAAGTTCGGAGGAGTTGGTCCCGGGCCGAAATAGCTGCGTTTCTTTTCCACAGTGATCTTCCTCGATTCGTCTCCGTCCCACGGAAATATTTCCGTTACCGGGGGTACGGTAGAAAGCGCCTGTAGAATAACCTCCGGGGGAAAATACACCCGAACGCCATCGATTTTGCATCCTGCTTTTTTGAATAACTCCCGGGCACCTTCATGATGTACATTGGCGCCGGTATATTGTAAAGTTCTCAGCATTCCGTTGTATATCCTTTCCTTTTGGTCTTCGGAAAGAACTTCAAAATGCGGAGATTGCTGTACGGTATAGTTCGTTCTTTGAATCATAATTATTAGATTATTTGGTTATTCCAACAACTTGGATCGTTTAGGAATGCCGTTTATCGGCATCTTCCACTATTTTTTGCAATTCTTTTTTCAGCTTGTCCTCTATCGGTTCAGGTTCATAGGTATCCAGCAGGTGTTGTGTCCGTTCATTGATGCGGTCGCTCATTGTTTTGCTTCCGTCCTTTTTCCAGGTTTCATAATCACCTCTGTACTGTAATTCAGGTCTAAACCATTCTTTCCAGTGTTCAAAGGTATGGTCGGTTGTAACGTATTCACCACCGGGACCCTGTTTTTCAATCAGCTCCAACGCAAGATGCTCGTCATCGGTATTAATACCTTTACCGAACTGTTTGACCATCCCCATCATCTCCTGGTTCAGCACGAGGCTTTCCAGTGAAGCATTCGTACCATGGTCGATATAGCCTACATCATGTACCAGGTTTGCACCGGAGAGATAAGAATAAAAAAGATTCATCATCTGTTCCGCAGCAGCCTGTTCATCAAGAACTTTTGAATCTGAACAGCCACCTGTAGAGAACATAAGCAGATTAAGCCATTTTGAAATATCGGTATTGGCTGCAGAGGCAAGAGAGAGTTCCGGGGCACCATAGGAATAGGTAGACATCTTCATGTCAAGTAGTGTGGTAACACCACCCATAATAAGGGGCATACCCGGATTTTTCAAATGACACAATACGGTAGCAAGAAGGGTTTCAGTAAGCGATTGAACCAGCATACCTGCCAGCGTAGCCGGAGCAGTTGCACCTGAACTCGGACATGGAGTATACATGGCCGGAATTTTCTTTTCCGCTGCAAAAAGTAGTTTCTCAACAGCAGTGCGGTCGTTCTTCAGCGGAGAAATGGGCTCAATGTAGGCCACAAAAAGCGGATTCAGCCTGAATTCTTCCTCTCCGCCCTGAATAAGACAACCCATTTTCCAGAGATCTTCCAGTCCTTCTCCGTCTACACTTGTCAATACCATTGGCTTGGTACATCCTTCCAGCATTGCCATAAACTGATGCCTGTCATAGGTCTGCGGATTAGGTGCATCACCTACAATGCCATGCGACATGAAAAAATCATAATTGGATAAGGCATCCACCAACTTTGCAGCATTGTTGATATCGTTCCACCTGGTCCTTCTTCGTTCTCCTGTTTCCCGGTCGTAAGTAAAAGGAAGATCGGAACCTGTGCCAAAAGCTACGGTATCTTTTTGCAAATGGAGCGAACGATTGCCGCTTCTTCCTTTTAATGTAATCTTCCGGGGATAGAAATTAAGTGCTTCTTCCACCATGGTAGTAGGTATACGCACATTGTTCTCCCTGACAACGGCATTGCTGTTCCTAAAAAGCTCAAGCGCCTCCTCCTCGTAAACATTTCCACCTGTATGCTCAAGTACTTCCAGCGCAGAATAAAATATCTGCTCGATCTGGTCTTCTGACAGCACCCTAAACCTGGTAGACTTATTGATTTGTTGATTCATTTTCATAAGAAATTCCTTTATTCTTTTAAAATTTATCATTTCTGCTCAGCCAAACAGGCTGAACACAAGGATTCAATCCTTTACAGGTATAACCATTGACCTTGCCTCAGGATTGAACCGCTCTAAATAATATCCTGCTAAGCTGCAGGATAATCTGTTAAGATTTTTTCTTCTCGAAATATTCCTTGGCAATATCCACTGCACTACCGGCATTCGGTGCATACAAGTCGGCATCAATCTCTTCGGCAAAATCTTCCGTTACTGGAGCACCGCCAATGATCACGGCAACCTGGTCGCGAATACCGGCTTCTTTAAGTGAATTGATCACCTCACCCATTCTGGGCATGGTAGTGGTTAACAAAGCAGACATACCTAATAAATCGGGTTTATGTTCTTTAACGGCATTGACAAATTCTTCATTCGGTTGGTCAATACCTAAATTGATCACCTTGTAACCGGCACCTTCAAACATCATTCCGGCCAGATCCTTTCCAATATCGTGAAGATCGCCGGCAACTGTACCAATAACCATGGTACCGGCATTGCCCATATCCGCTTCTGAAAGTTGCGGTCTGAGAATATCCATAGACTTACTCATAGCCTTAGCACACCGAAGTACTTCAGGCATAAACATGTCGCCGTCTTTCCATTTCTGACCTACTGTATCCATCCCCGGTAATAATCCATTATTCAGAAGATCACCAGCGTCAGCACCGGAATTCAGATATTCCTCCGTTAATTTTTGTAATTCATCTACTTTACCTTCGACTAATGTTTCGGAAATTTTACTAAGATCCATACTCATAATTCCTCCTTATTTTATAATACACATAATATTTTCTGTTCAAATTTTATATAATTTGATCATCTAAGCTTAATGCATGTTAACAACTATAATACAGTTATAAAGGATTTTTTGGGATAATATATAATGTATATAATAACTCTGAAGGCTGTCCATATTCGGGCGGATAAGAAAAATCACTTCTGTTGAAAATTTTTCCCATGTATAACAAATCTCTAATTTTCAATTTTTCACTTCCCATTTCTAAAAATTCGCAATGCAAATATCAACAATTAATTGATAAGAACCAAATCATTCGCTAAAATAATCTGTGAATTCAATTTCAAATAAATGAATTTCAATAAAATGCAATAAACGTCAATAACTTGGCAAATACATGATATTAATCATTTTACAGACCATGATTTTTGTTTTATAGGAATACATAAGAAATTAACCCGAATTATTCTTGAATAATTCTGACGCTATTGAAAAACCTGGCTTTTTGCTTCAATAAATTTCGCAAAAAGCCGGTTTTTCTAATGCGGGGTTACCTGCCCGCACGCTTTCGCTGAAGCTTTAGCGCAAGCAACCGAAGCTAGCGCAGGCGGGCCTGCATCCACCCCGCAATCCACCCCGCATTCATAAACTTCACTTCGTTTGTTTATGAATAATGCAGGTTAATACAGCCGTTGCCATCTCAAATTATTTTCTGCAGAATATAAAAGTTCCCCCAATCATGATGACATCTTTTATCTGTATGGTTGCAAATTGATTTTGAGTACCTTACCGGTCAAATTCTTGCTTTTTGGACAAAACTTGGCTAGTAAGGTACTTATGAAGAAACATAATGGGTTAAAACAAAAAATTAATCGAATCAATCCATTGGAATACTAAATAAATTGACATAGTTTTGCAATCGGTTTTGGTGAAGGACGAACGTACCAGTTTCGTCCTTTTAAAAGGGAATTCGGTGATCCGGCAACTGACGGAGAGTCCGAGGCAGTACCCGCTACTGTAATCCCGGTCCCGCCGAAGGCGGGGCGGCATCTTTGACCACCCTCAGACCACTGCCCCGCCAGAGGCGGGGTGGGAAGGCGTTCAAAGATCGGGAAAGCCAGGAAACCTGCCAAAATCAAGACATGACTCATAGCTTTCGGGTTAAAAGCTGTGGTGAAGAACCAAAAACTCTTCTCTGCAACATTCCCGAAAAAAGGCTGTGATAAAATTGAATCAATGAATTATAGAATGAACATCATGGCCAGTTACAACAGGATAACCACAATCATAAAATTGGTGTTGATAATGATGACACTTCCTTTGGGAATGATTCATGCACAGCATCAGCTCTCTCAAAAAGTCCATGAAATTGAAAAGGTTCATATAACCGGCAACAGGAAAGATTTTTATTCCGAGGATCAGAAAACCTCTTCTATTGATTCGATAACCATTGAAAATAATCGCTCAAACAACCTCGACGAACTTCTCGCTACCGCATCCCCGGTATATATCCAATCATACGGAACCCGGGGCTCCCTGGCCGTACCCAAACTCAGGGGAACTCAGGGTAGTCATACTTCAGTAACCTGGAACGGCTTCCCTATCAATTCACTAACCCTGGGGCAAAGCGATTTATCTCAAACACCCATGGAATTTATAGATCAGGTTTCCATAACCCATAGTGCACCGGCTTCACTATATGGTAACGGCACTTTCGGAGGAGCCATCGGCCTGAATAACAAAACAAACTGGAGCAAAGGGAATACTTTGTCTTTGTCTGGTGAGGCAGGCAGTTGGGACAACCAGCGCTACAGTCTGCAAAGTGAGCTGGGTAATCAAAAATTTCGATACAAAATTTCCGGATTCTTCCAAAAAGCCCAAAATGATTTTGAATTTCACGACACGCAGCAGTTCGAGAATCCGCTTAAAGAAAGAAAAAATAATGCCGTACAGAATTTTGGTGTGATGCAGAATTTCTATTATAAAGCATCTCCCAGAAACAAATTTGAGGCGGGCGTGTGGTATCAGGAAAGGGAAAAAGAAGTTCCAGAAATTATGGGTATTTCAGAACCGGGTACAGCCCGCCAGCGTGACAGTACACTAAGAATATACGGACAGTGGAAAAGGGTGTTTGAGGAATCAGCCCTCCAGCTACGCTCGGGATATTTTTACCACCATCAACTCTATACGGAAAAAGAAAATCCCGGAGATGAGGCTTATATGATCTATTCCCCGCTAGAAACGAGAAAATGGATGAATGATCTGAATTATCGCTATTACCTGAACAACCGCATAAATTTTGATATCGGAGGTCAGTACTCCCTTATCGAAGGAAATGTAGATGAATACGGAAAAACAATACGTGAATACAGGGCCTCTGTGATCGGGGCATTTAAATACAACTACCAAAGCCTGACCACCAATCTTTCCATCCGGCAACAGTTTAACAACTATACCAATCCCCTTCCCCAATTTGGAATAGGAGCCAATTACAAGCTCATTCCCGAACAATTGGTTATAAGAAGCCATTTTTCCACCAAATATAAGCTGCCCACACTAAACGATAAATACTGGCAACCGGGCGGAAATAAAAACATCAAACCCGAACACGGCTGGTCCGGTGAAATCGGAATCGGCTACACCCCGGAGTTAAACGGATTCATTCAAAACCTTCAATCCGAAATTACCTTCTATACCTCCAAAATCTTTGACCTCATCCAGTGGGTTCCGGCAGAGGGAGAATCATACTGGCATGCCATTAATACTTCCAGGGTTAGAAGTTCAGGGATAGAAGCATCGACAGACCTTTACGTGGAATGGGAGCCCATTAATCTCCATATCAAATCGGTTTACAATTATACCCTGTCAACCAATCTCAATGAGAACAAACCAAATACTTACAAGAAGCAACTGAGATACACCCCCTTCCACACACTTAAAAATTCCCTGTTAACCCAATGGAATGATTACACCCTGGGGAGCAATATCAACTATACCGGAATAAGGTATACCACATCCGATAATTCCAGTGAACTGGAACCTTATTCCATACTGGACGTTTTCATAAAAAAACAATTTGAATTTAAAGATTTTGATGCTCAACTCAAGCTGAGTGTTAAAAATATCTTTGACAGGCATTACCAGGTTGTTGCGCATTATCCGATGCCCGGCCGGGCTTATTATATCAATCTCAAGATTCAACTAAACAAAATGATTAATTAACCTAAAAATTTAAATGAACAATGATGAAACGTACATTTTCAAAACTCAGAACAACATTATTATTAAGCTTCATCGGAATGTTGCCCCTTACCTTTACATCGTGTGAAGATAACGGAGGGGAAGAAGATGAAATTCAGGTGGAAGGAATTTACATTGTGAATGAGGGTCAATTCGGTAATAATAACGGATCCATCACCCTTTTTGAGCAGGATTCAGGAAAGGTGATAAACAACTATTTTGAAAAAAAGAATAATGGCCGCACACCCGGCGATATAGTTCAGGATCTTGCGTTTTCCGACACCAGAGGTTATGTGGTAGTCAATAATTCGAAAAAAATGGAAATAGTTGACAAAAACACATTTGAAGCTGTTGATGTCATGAACTCACTCAGTTATCCCCGGCAGTTTTTGCCAGTTGACCGGAATAAAGGTTATTTAACAAATGGCAGCTCAGCCGATTCAAGCAGGGGGCATGTTCTGGTAATTGATTTAAATGAACACGTGATCACCGATAGCATAGAAGTAGGCAGAGGTCCGGAAAGCATGATCAAAGTAGATGACCAGGTTTTTGTCACCAACAGCGGAGGATGGAAAATTGACAATACAGTTAGTGTAATTGACATTTCTACCGACGAAGTCACTGAAAATGTTGAAGTGGGCGATATACCAACAGATATCGTGAAAGATAAAAACAATGATGTTTGGGTGCTTTGCAAAGGTCGTAGCGCTTTTCAAACTGGAGGACCTACAGGTTCTGAACTGGTTAAAATTACTTCTTCAGACTACCAAACCAGTACATTTGATATTGATAAAACTTCCAGTGACGGGAATTATTTGCTGGCCATCGGTCCTGATGAAGAAATGCTCTATTTTGTAGGTGCAAATGGGGTGTATGAAATGAGCATATCTGACTCAAATGCGCCTACAGACCCCATCATTGACCGCATACCCTACGGGCTGGATGTAAACCCGGAAAATGGCAATGTGTATTGTCTCGGTACCAAGCCTCAATCAAAAGGATACTTATATTGGTACGATCAGGAATACACATTGAAAGATTCAATTCAGATTGGTTATTACCCAAATGCAGTTGTGTTTGAATAGTTAATTAATTTTATGCTGCGGAAATTCGGATCATACTCATAATTCCCCCTTTAATTCATCCGTTTTCCGCAGCCTTTTTCAAAACAAGCACTTATGATCAAGATCTGCCCCCATTGTGGTAAATCATTTGAATGCAGGAACAACGATATTCTGAACTGTGGTTGTGCAAAAATTATTATTTCCGGGGATGTCCGTAAAAAAATCTCCAGCCGTTACAACGACTGTTTGTGCGTGCAATGCCTTA
>JAGXLC010000206.1 GCA_018334875.1 Bacteroidales bacterium
ATTGCTTGTGTACTCGGTTTCCGGCAGTCCGAACTTTATCCGGGCATCAATAACCGGGAGGACCATACCCCTCAGATTGATCACTCCTTTCATAAAATCTGGTGTTTTGGGGACTCCCGTGATCTTTATCATCTCCAGTATATTTAAAACCTGGCTGACATGTGCTCCGAACTCCTCTTCTCCCAGTTTGAAAGTTAAATAAGCATTGGATGATTCTTCTTCACTCATTTTACCTCCTTTTGTTAGTGTTACTGAATCGATATTACGGGAAAGATTTAATGATGCATAGAGTGAAATCACCCAATTTTATGATTGGGTATTTTTACGTAACCGGAATTGACTTTAAATATTAAGTTGCTGTATGTAAGCAAGAAACAAAAATCACAAAGTTGTATGTTTGTCCCGGAAGGAACAAAAATCCAAACATCGGGTTTATTTCAATTAAAGGCTCATTTAAAGGATATTATGTGAAATGTGCAAGCAGTTGACCCGAGCTGTTATTTATTCTATTTGTAAAATGCAACTTATTGTTATTTAATGTATTACAACTAACGATTAAGTAAAAATACGTGGTGGGTACCGGGATATTAGGTAAAAATACCTAAGCCTTCGTTTTTATGCATTCATTATCAGTATTGGCTGTAAGATAATGTGTTGAGTCTGACAATGAACCTCCTGATAAAAAGTCACTTACAATCAGAAATGATAGTAAGTTGAAAGCAAAACACGCATATTCCCAACAGTATGGGTGTTAATGGGTATCGCTTTTTGATTATAGCCATCACCGAATGTGGCCGATGTATATTCGCCTTCCAGCCCAAATTTCAACTTTCCGGAACTATAAAGTATTCTGGGAGATATTCTGTAAAGTGAAGCAATGTTTTTGCCAAATCCCATAATAAGGTCCGGATCATTGATTATATTTTGCTTTGTGCCTCTGTTTTTGGTATAACCTGCAAACACGCCAAATTGGAAAGGACCGCCGTTGGTATGGATATCAGTCCACAATGACATATTCCTTAGCGGCAAATAGGAACGCTTATCCGTATCGTCTTGAATCGACTCTACGGCAAATCCTGATATTTGTAAAACATCCGTTGCATTTTGCCCGGAAACTGCCTGAATTTTAATTGTTATGGGGTTGAGAGAAAGCCTGGCAAATGCAATGGCCGATAAACCACCAACTGTGTTGTTGGTTTTAATCTCCTCTTCTGTGACCAATCTGGGCACAATGGTTTTATAGGCCAGACCGGCACCCATATTCAATTTGGGCCGGTTATAGTGTACTTGCAGATGCATATCAGGAGTGCCTGAGTTTCTCAGGAATTTTGAGCTAACGGTCTCATCGATCCTGGAAGGATAGTCTCTTTGTGCCAGTGCTGCGGCTATAATCTCAAAATCTCCAAAATTTTGTGTCAATCGAAGCTGGGGATTACGGGAAAAAGGTTGGATGGGAACACCTGTGTTAAATGATACAGTACCGGGAAAACACGAAGTGACGAACATAGGATTCCAGAACTGGCCGGTCAGTAATTGGGTATTTTCCCAGGAAAGCCGGACATAGGCATGACGCAATCTGAAAAGGTTGATGTTGTCATTGGCCTGGGCAAAAAAGTCGCCTTCAATTTTTCCCGAAGTTTCTGCTCCCAGGGCCTCCGGCCCGGTTATTGTTCCTGAAATCCTGGATTGAACAGCCAGGATGTTAAAATTCGGCTGAGCATTCACATCCTGCTGATTGGCATCCGGAGCTTCGGGTTTTGGCCACAACAGAAAGTGACCCTCCCGGGCGGTTACATTTTGTCTGCTGTCAAAGAATGCATCATTCTTAACATAGCCATTGAAGCGGATGCCAAAATCCTGACTTTTTTCCTCCTGTGCAAGAGCCGTGAGACAAAAACCAATTACAAAAACAATCACCCCGTATATTTTCTTCATATATCTAAATTTGAGTTAAATGACCAGAGTAAATCAATGATCAAATTGAATTTATGTTATTCGGTGAATTATATTTAGCCAGCGAGCAAATATATATGCAGGAATTCAAAAAAAATAGCGTGAAATCACCTGTATTTTCATTGTTCTATCAGGTAAAAATACGCAATATGATATCATAGTCGGGTGAAAATAGATGATTTCAGGATTGTTAGCCTATTATATTTTTTTTAAATACAAAGTCAAAATATCGTTAGACAGGGGGGGTATTCCCAATTTTTTCCAAAAAAGTAAATATATGTCATTCCTACGGAATTCCGTAAACTAGAATATCACTTATTACCCGGGTTTACACCCGGGCCTACAAATATGTCATCCCGCAAGCGGGATTTCGGTTTACAGTTTGCAAAAGAATTAAATAAAATCTTATGAAAATAGCAATTTATAATGAAATCCGGCAGCTGCCGGATGATATCTTTGTAGGCCCGGATGTGAATCCGGGTATCATAAAATTCACACATAACTGAAATTCCGTAGGAATGACATAAAAGAGATTGTTTGGAAAAAATTGGGAATACCCCCTTGTCTAACGATATTTGAGTCCGGTCTAAAAAGGTTTTTTCTGCCACCAAAACACTAAAACACGAAATTTCACTAAAAACAAAATATCGAATATTTCTTTTTTGTGGGTTTTAGTGTTTTGGAGTTTTAGTGGCATTTTCTTAGTTTAACCCTTTTTAGACCAAACTCATTGAATTGAAAGCAGAAAATTTACTAAATGATTGGTCCCGCATCTTGCAGGACCAAAAGGCAATTGGCAAGGATTAATTTTTTGTGCAATACTTGTTTTCTTCATTTTTCAAAATAAAATCCCTTATGGTTGCATTTTAATAATGAAATGGTTAAATTCATCAGGTTTAATTATGAAGATGAAGGATTGTATATAAAAAATTATCAACCGATGAAAATATCATTAATAGCTGTCAAACCCAAACATAGTGCCTACGGATTGTTCAGTATTGATCCTTTAGGACCCGCTTATCTGGGTACCATGTTAAGTGGGCGGGGGCATCGGGTTACCGTGTACGATGAATCCAGGGCACCGGTTTTCAATGAAAAAAAGGGCAAGCTCCATTCTGCTTTGCTGGATTCGGATTTTATAGGGTTATCGGTCATTTCACCTGCAGCCTCCAGGGCCTTGCGTATGTTAAAGGCCATCCGCAGTCAAATTCCCGGTGTAAGAACTGCGGTTGGCGGGCCGCATTTATTGGGTGATGAACAGGCAAAAGAATTTGCCCAATACGCAGATGTTGTTGTGCAAAAAGAGGCGGAAAATATACTTGATGAACTTGTCAATGGAGATTTGAATGGCATTGTGGAGGGCACCATTGTGGAAAACCTGGATTCATTGCCCATCCCCGATCTGGGCTTGGTGGATCAATCGAAAAAGAAATTACTGGATTTCTTTAAATTAACCCCTATATCTACGGCCCGTGGTTGTCCGCGTAATTGTGAATTTTGCAGTGTCAGTAACATCCATGGTAAAAAGGTACGGCGACGATCGCCTGAGCTGGTGATGCAGGAACTCAGGCAACGATTGAACGAGGGTTATCAACGCATTTTTTTCGTGGATGACAATTTTTCGGTTCAGCCTTCAAAGAGAACGCCCCTCCTGGAGGCCATGATTGCTGAAAGGGAGAAAGGCAGGTGGTTTGAGAGCATGATCATCCAGGATGAGGTGCCTGCGCTATTGAAGGGAGGCGAGACGTATGTTGAGATGCTAAAAAGGGCCGGAATAAAAACCGTAATGCTTGGCGTGGAAAGCTTTGACGATGAGAAGCTCCGGGCAATGCATAAGACCCATAATAAAACCGACTCGGAAAAAGCAATCCGGATGCTGCGCAAACATGGTTTGATCATCTATGCTTTTGGTATGGCCAAACCGGAAATTGATGATAAAAAAAGCATCAGGACCCAATTCAGGAAGTTAAAAGAAGAAGGGGTGACTTATGCCGACATGACCATTGAAACTCCAATCCCGGGCACTGAGTATTGGGAAGAATACAAAGACCGGTTAACGGCTATGGATCACGGGTCACCCGACTGGGATGAATGGACCTTCCTGGCTCCTGTGATCCCTACCAAACATATGAGTCAGAAAGCCTTTCAAAAGGAAGTGAAGAAGAGCATGCAGCGATTCTATTCTCCACTGCGTGCATTGAAAGAAATTTTAAAGGGGAAGCTCCGTAAAGGTCTGACGGTACTCTATGTGTGGTTTACTACGGGAAGGATGTATTCTTAGCATGCACCATTCATAATTAGTTGGAATTCTGCTCGATAGCCCCAGAATAAGAAGGATTAATGTATAAGTCGGGTTTGGAATTTTGCATTTTAATTATGATGGGCTGCTGGCATATTATGAATTTTTCTGGTGTCTGTTAAACTCATTAAAACAATATACCTATGAAATCCGGTTCAGATCGTCGTAATTTTTTGAAAACAACAACTGCCGCAGGTATGGGTTTGGCTCTTGCTCCTGGTACTATTCTCAGAGCGAATTTTTCTAAAAAGAAAACGGGGGTATCCGTTGGATTTATAGGAGTGGGAGGACATGGCCACCATCTTATCGAGCACGTTTTAAAGCTGAACCATGTTGCTGTTACTGCCATTTGTGATATCAAGGAGGAAAATCTGGCACGTGGGCAGAAAATGGTGGAAGAGGCCACTGGCAATCGGCCGGCGGGATATGGGGAGCATGAGTACATTTATCGCGAAATGCTGGAGAAAGAGGCTCTGGATGCCGTTTTGATTGCTACACCTTGGCGGTGGCATATTCCCATGGCCATTGATACCATGAGGCATGGCGCTTATGCAGCCGTTGAAGCCGGACCGGCTTCAACAGTTAAAGAATGTTGGGATATGGTGAATACAGCGCATTCTACAGGCCTCCATACCATGCTTCTTGAGAATCATTGTTATGACCGCTGGAATATGGCTGTTTTAAATATGGTACGTCAGGGGGTTTTTGGAGAACTGTTGCATTGTCACTGTGGTTATGAGCATGATCTAAGGGGCCGGATTGTCACCGGTAAAGGTACCGGTGTGACCCGTCCGGAAGCTGCCGGAGGTGATTACCGCACTTTACAGAATATGAAGCGTAATGGGGATCTTTACCCCACACATGGAATCGGGCCGGTTTCACAGTGTCTGGATATCCACCGGGGAAACCGGTTCACGGGTCTGGTATCTATGTCTACCAAATCACGGGGCTTAGGGTTATGGGCTGAGGATAATCTTGATGCCGGGCATCCGGCACAAGCATTTGACTGGCATATGGGCGACATTGTAACCACAATGATCCGTTGCTATAACGGGGAAACGGTTGTCATGAGCTTTGATACCCGATCTCCACGCCCATACAGCAATATGAGGAGGGTGCAGGGAACGAAGGCAATCTGGCTCCAGGATGGAAACGCCTCTTCTCTGGATAAGTCAGTGATTTACGTGGAAGGCAAAAGTCCGCATCATGAATGGGAACCCTTTGAACCTTATCAGGAGAAGTATGAGCATCAGTTATGGAAGCGCTATCTTAAGGAAGGTGTGGTTGAGGGACATCGCGGCAGCGGATTTCTTAAAGTCAAGGGATTCATCGAAGCGGTGCGCCAACAAGTACGGCCACCCATCGATACTTATGATACCGCTGCCTGGAAAGCGATTTCGCCCCTTTCTGAACAATCCATCCAACAGGGTAATCAATCGGTGCAGTTCCCTGATTTCACCAACAGAAAATGGATGACCGATGAACCGATTTTCGGTTTGACAGATCAATATTAAACAGCCAAAGCACTGACTTTGGCTGTTTAATACCTTACCAACGCTCCCCCGTCCGGCCGGCATGCGTGGTTAAAATTTTTCCTGGGATTCATTGGCTCATAAGCGGAGACTGTTTCGGGCATTTGTACTCACTGCTCATTACTCGAAAATCAGTCCTCGCCACTCAAAACCAATTTACTCAAGTCCCAATAGCCTTCGGTTCAGCTTTTCATCTGCACCGCCGCCACCGCCGGCAAAATCTTCAAAGGATTTTTCCGATTTCCGGATGATGTGTTTGGCAATGAACGGAGCACCTTCTGCGGCTCCATCTTCAGGATTTTTAAGTGCACATTCCCATTCCAGCACGGGCCATCCTTCAAAGTCGTATTGGGCCAGTTTGCTGAATATGCCTTTGAAATCCACGTCACCATCTCCAAGAGAGCGGAATCTGGCTGGACGGTTCACCCAGTCCTGGTATCCCCCGTACATGCCTGATCGTCCATTTGGCTTAAATTCTGCATCTTTTACGTGGAACATCTTGATCTTCTCGTGGTAAATGTCGATGAATTCAAGATAGTTCAGTTGCTGAAGCACGAAATGACTGGGATCATACATGATGTTAACCCTGGGATGGTTGTTGGTGGCTTCCAGGAATCGTTCATAGGTAACCCCGTCATGCAGATCTTCGCAGGGATGCAGTTCAAAACAGAGATCCACGCCCGCCTCGTCGAATGCATCCAGTATCGGTTTCCATTGTTCCGCCAGGGCTTTAAAGCCTGTGTCTATCAGTCCGGCAGGTCGGGGAGGAAAGGGATACATGGTATGCCACATATAATTTCCCGAGAAGGTAACGTGTTCGGTAATTCCCAGGTTCTTGCTTGCCTGGGCCGCAAGCTTCATTTGGTTGACAGCCCATTCTGTACGTGCTTCCGGGTTGTTTTGGTACTCCGGCGGAGCAAAGCTGTCAAATACTTTATTAAATGCAGGATTTACAGCTACCAGTTGTCCCTGGATGTGGGTAGCCAACTCGGTAATCTCACATCCGGCATCATTCACAATGCCTTTTATTTCATCGGCATAGGTTTGGCTCTCGGCCAGTTTTTTCAGGTCTACACATCTGGGATCAAAAGTGGGGATCTGGACCCCTTTATACCCTAAGTTGGCCATGTATTTGCAAATGTTCTCCAGATTGTTAAATGGCGGCTCATCGCCCATGAATTGAGCAAGATATACAGCAGGTTCTTTCATAATACTTAAATTTTAAAATGAATAATTGCATTGTTTATTAATGGCATCCGGCGACTATTCCGTTATTTAGAGTCTGTCTATAATATCCGCTGGCTGCGTTACGCTCGTTTTTCATGCCAGTCGATTACATCTGGTAGAGACGCACGGCCGTGCGTCTCTACATTTGGCATTCAAAACTCGCAAGCCTTGCCAGCGAACATTTTAGACGAGACTCTTTCAAATCTCTTTGACTTTATGGACAAACACTATATAATCTAAAAAATGCATATAGAAAGATATCGTAAATTCCAATGATCAAAATACAAAACGAGGATCGGCTAAGTTTGGAAAATTTGAAATTGGTTATTCGAGATGATTTGTCATTTGAGATTTGGCACTTGATATTTCAATATATTATTTAAATGATCGCTAAAACCAGGGCCATAGCCTTACATCATATCAAATACTCCGACACGAGTGTCATACTTACCGCCTATACGGAAGCATTTGGAAGGATTTCCTTTATGTTGCAAGGCATTCGCAG
>JAGXLC010000207.1 GCA_018334875.1 Bacteroidales bacterium
GAACAGAGAAGTTAAGCCCACCAGCGCCGATGGTACTACGACAAGTGGGAGAGTAGGTCATCGCCGTCTTTTTAAAAAATCCCGTCCCGCCTCTGAGGCAGGACGGGATTTTTTTTATTTTTATACCTGCTCAATAATACACTTCCTAAAATTCTATGGAATATGGATACTGAAAGAGTTTTCTTCGAACAGATGCGTTCAGAATTTAAACGCATTTTACTTAACCACTCCTTGACCGAAGACCAAGCCGGCCGTTGTGCCGAAATTTTTGCCGTTAATAGCCTGGAAGGTATATACTCACATGGGGTTTATCGTTTTCCGAGATTCATCAGGCATCTCCTAAAAGGATATATAGACGTTCATGCAAAGCCTGAACTTATAAATTCTTTAGGATCGCTGGAGCAATGGGAGGGGAATCTTGCGCCTGGTCCATTAAATGCTGAGTTTAGCACCAATCGTGCTATGGATATTGCCGAACAATATGGATTGGGAGGGATTGCCCTGGCCAATACCAACCACTGGATGCGGGGTGGAACTTACGGATGGCAAGCTGCCAGGAAAGGTTTTGCTTTTATTGGCTGGACCAATACAGAAGCCAATATGCCCGCCTGGGGTGCCAAAGGTTCCCGGCTGGGAAATAATCCACTCGTTATTGCCGTACCTTTTGAAAACGAAGCCATTGTTCTTGACTTTGCCATGTCGCAGTATTCATACGGAAAGATGGAAAACAAAAAACTGGAGGGGGAACAATTGCCATATCCGGGTGGATTCAACCGAAAAGGCGAGCTTAGTACCGATCCTTCAGAAATATTGGAAAGCGGACGGGCCTTACCCATTGGCTACTGGAAGGGTTCAGGTTTGTCGCTTCTGCTTGATATTTTAGCCACCCTTTTGTCTGGTGGCTTATCTACCCATCAGCTTAGCAAACGGGAAGCAGAATATGGGGTTTCCCAGGTTTTTATCGCCATGGACCTGAAAAAGCTTAGCAATTATCCTTCCATCGAATCCACCATTTCAGATATTATAGATGATCTGAAAAAATCTGCCACGGATAAACCTGAGGCAAAGGTTCTTTATCCCGGTGAAAATGTAGTGGCCACACGGAATGAGAACCTGAAAAACGGCATTCCGGTAAATAAACAAGTATGGGAGGAAATAAAGAAATTGTAAAAAGTTAGAGCCTGCAACATTTGTTTTTATATGTCCCTTAAATGCCTCGTATGTGGTTCAAAAACTAAAAATCAGTTTTCTGTAATTGTCCTTATACCAAAGGTTCATGATTTCTTTCAGTTTGTTATAATCCGCAGGTTGAATGGTTTTTTCCGTAACCTGAAGTTCCCTTCTGATCTGAATATTGCCATTTTCCTGCTGAATCCGAATGGTTACCGAGCCGATATCATTGTTTTGTCTAATGTCTATATCTCTGTTTTCCAATTGTAGCGATTCAGGTACAGTTAGGGTATAATTGTAATTAACATCAACTGGCCACCCCAATTCCACAGGGGTTATCCGCGATGCGGTTAATGTCTCCAGATGCCACTGGTCCAGGCCGGTGTTTATTTCAGGTATCGTCATGAACCTGTAATTGCCCTGTTCTTCTGGCATAAATTCCCGGTTAATGGTATAATGGATTTGACTCATTGCGGGAGAAAGACTGTCCAACTGATAATTTCTTATATCTGAAGCGTTAAATCCGGGTGATAAAAGCGATTGAGCTGAAGCCTCGTTTCTTTCCACCTCAAGATAAGGATTCTCGCAATGCGTGAGCCGGGCATCTACTTCCCCGGTTAGCCGGTTTGCATTATTCAGCTCCATATCTCCGGAGATTTCCACTGTACTAATATTTTCTTCCGGCTTGAGCCATTCGGGTGCATTTTTTTCGTGATCCAAAAGAAGGTTGACTTCATCCGAATACCCGTATTTTGCATTAATCCGGTTGCTGTTTACTGCAGAAAGATATATTGTTTCACCTTTATTGGAGACCTTTACATAATATTCTTCAAAGGTTTTCAGATTCCCCATGTTTTTCTCCGAAAATTCGGAAGGAATAATGCCCACCGTTTTGGCATTGATGCCCATTTCATTCAGAATGCTTACCAGTAATATCGTTTTTCCCAGCGTAGTACCTCCGTTGTCCTCAAGAACGGCTTCGTTGGATCTTAGACGGAATCCGGTATGCTTCAGAGGGATATCAAAATGGTTGATGTGATTCACCACCATATCCCGGATGGCCAGTATGCTGTCCATTCTGGTTGTGCTGTTACCTACTGCATCTGTAATGCTTTGCGCTATACTTTCCGGCAAACTACCGGAGAACTGTTCGGTAGTGTATTGGTATGCCCTGTTCAAATCCGCTGTGCTGAAAATCAGCCGTGGCAAATGCTGGTTGTATCTCGGCTGCTGATCCTCATGCTTAGTTGCAGGTAGATCCTCAAAAACCCATTTATATTCTTTCAGGTTTCCATTGTTGGAGATATTTAAATTTTCCTGTGCATGGAGTAGTTTATAGTTAAGCTTTTTATCTTCAGGAAATTTTACTTTGATAACAAGTTCCCGCACAGGGGAAGCTTTTGCGAGGACTTCATTGCCCATAAGAAAGGGCATAAATTCGGGCTTGCTTTCTATTTCATAATCCAGTCTCACGGTGGAATTTTTTTCCAAACCAGTATGGGTCACTACCATTTCCCTTAAGTGGTGAA
The DNA here is from genome assembly GCA_018334875.1 of Bacteroidales bacterium. Taxonomy (NCBI): domain Bacteria; kingdom Pseudomonadati; phylum Bacteroidota; class Bacteroidia; order Bacteroidales; species Bacteroidales bacterium. The sequence continues at coordinate 2,700 of JAGXLC010000207.1, forward strand.
ACGGTGGGGCTCCGGATGCAAAACCAGGTAGCACTTCATTGTAGGCATTCTCAGGAGAAGGTACCTTTTTCCCTTCTTTGGTCTCAGTTACCGATCTGTTGATATTGAGCTCCTGGTATTCGGGATTGTATACAATGAATGTCTCACCATACAGGCGATTGAATGAGTAGTGACTGTGAAGGTCCAGTTCGTGTTGGTATCGGTAATCTATGGAGCCATCCTCATGAAGGGTGTACACTTTGGTAATTTTCTGGAAAAGCGCGTCTGCTTCTTTTTGTTCTTCTGTTGGTTGATCACAGGAGTTATAGATGGCCAGGGTGAAAATCAAAAGGGCAAATATCAATGGTCTTATCATGGTTCTCAATTTTCAACGTTCAAAATTTTATTTTTTTAAGATTACTTTTTCGTTGGCCAGCTTTTTCTGGGCTTCAACTACAGTTTTGAAATTATACCATTCATCTGCTTTATACTTTCTCTTTTCAAAACGGATGGTTTCATTCAGAATCAGTTTATTGTCTTTTATTTGGTAGCCGCCTTCGAAAGAAGCCGCTGAACCTTTTATTTTGCTGGCTTCCGGGATATACACGGCTTCTGAATGATCAGGCAGGTTAACTGTTTCATGTAATTCCACCAATCTGCTGCAACGATCCCTGAATCCAAATTTTCTTTCCTCCGCACCGGGATCGAAGCGGAGGTGATGGTTGGCATTTTGAAAGAGTTCCAAAGCCACAACAGGTGTAAACAGTATATTGTTTTTGCTTATGGTGGCATAGTTGGAAATCCTGTATTTCACTGTAATTTTCATATTTTCTTCCAGATATTGATAAGGCTCGCTGTATTCCATTTCCAGTATTTCAATGTCCGGTGATATTTTTTTTATCTTTTTTTCCAGTGTCCTGTCCCAGTCCGATTTGAAATTGCCTGTGAACATGCCCCTTAAAGCCGCATCGGATTGCCCTTCGGCTTCAATGGTAAACTGTCCTTCCAGGGTACCGGCTGCCTTAAGGGTTGAAGTGCCGTTCATTTTATAGTAATGATTTTCGGGTGGGGATATAGGTGTTTCCTTCAGGTCGGATCCTCCGGGAACTCCCATTAGGTAATCCTGTTGTTGTTCGAGACTCGACCATAATTCACGGGTGAATGGTACCCAGGTGGGGTCAAGCAACTTGTATTCTCCATTGTCCATCTTGACCAGGGTGACTGCATGGTTAAACTGATCTGCGGGGATGTCTTCAATACTGGAGCGGGCCATAGTCATTGCTGCGTAAGATTCAAATCCTGCTACTCTGAGCATCGTGACCAGCATGCCGGCTTTGTCTTTACAAACGCCACACCGGTCACGGAATGTTCTTGTACTTTTATGAAGGGTATATCCTTCGCCTTCTCCCATAGAGAGCCCTGAATATCTTATGTTATCAGCCACCCAGTGCGTCAAAAGGGATATGCTGTCCATTTTTGTGTCCGCATCTGTGAGAATTTCATCCACTTTATTTTCAATTGCTTCATTGTATTCAAAACTGCCGTAATCTTTATTGACATTATAGAACCAAAGGGATTTCTGTTCCCATTTTTCAGTGGTGGTGACGATCAGCTTGGGAGCAACATCTGAGACGGCGACCATATGAGGTTCTATTTCCACCGGTCCAATGTTGTTCTTTATGAAATTATACTGGATTTTATCTTTTGTGGTTGGGTATTGGGAAGTATATACATTGCCGTTGTAAAATTTGTAAAACAATTCCTTGGATTTTGGAAGTGAAAGTTGGTACACCTTCCTCTGCACAGGTTCTTCATTCCAGAATTCCACTATATCGTAGAAATGCCCTTCCATAGGGGGTACATATTTGTCATCGGAAGGCGGGGTGTCTTCCTGTAAAAGAGCGTAAGTAAACCCTTTCATGAATCTGACTACTTCCACGGCATCTCCCGGTTCCAGGTTGCCGATGTTCACCATTTTATGTCTTGCTCCCCAATAGATCATTCTGGCGGGAGCCGGATAATCCCTCTCCTTTTCCATGTCGAGCTCTTCTACTGTGCCGTCTTTCCTGTAGATCTTTACTGTCTTTATATCTACATGAGCCGATAGCGGATCATAACGATACTTCAGATGATTCAGCTTTTTGGCTCCTTCCGGAGTCAATACTTTGTAAAGCTTATGGTAGTCTCTATAGCTCAGGCCGCTTTCCTGAACGTCCACGCTTGTGGAATCGAAAATTACAAGATAGTCTGAATCCGGATAGTCTTCAGCATCCCCGGCATTCCTGATCAAACTGAAAGGAACCCCATATAACTGAAAGGTGAAGATGATGAAGAAAGAGAACAAAGTGATTTTTTTTAGCATGGTTGTTTGGGTTTTATGATCGCATTTTGGAGCCAAAATATAGAAAATTTTTTAATTGGAATGAATAAACCTTGATTTATTCATAATCTGTTATCCGGCCATAAGCAAAAACCATTAATTCCACACTTCCAATGCTCCTCCCCTCACAAGGGATGCGGGGAGGGTACGCGCCTTCAGAAGATTCTGAATCATTTGGCATTCATCCACCAGAATTTGGCATAATGAATTATTGTTTATTTAATATCACATACGTTCCATGGGTTCGGGTTTATCTTCCAAAGTTTTTTCAAAAACCTTATTACCCCTATATTAAACTTTACACATCTCAAGCGCTTCATAAACTTCACATTGTTCGCTTATGAATGGTACCGCCTAGCATGTCCCATGAGCAAGCAGAGCAACCCTTTTACTCTGTTTATAAAGTTCATTGTATTTTTTGCAGGCATCGGGGGTCTTAAGAAGCACCAATTCGTGAATGTTGTGTTTCCTGATCTCTTTTTTAACTTCTTCGGGGCACTCTATCTGGCCGTTAACTCCGGTACCGATAATCAGCGTATTGATATTTTTGTCAAAGACTCTGCTTACCATAGAGGGTTCCAGGGTATGCCCCTCCCTCTCTTTCCATTTCTTTACCTCGTCACCGATAAGGCATATGTCTTTACCTTTGCCTTTCTTGCCTTCATTGGTTTTGCCGTGCTCTTCGCCATTGATGACAAACTTTCCCCATGAAAAATGTTCGATGGGGCCTTTTGAATCATTGAACATGGTTTTAAGTTTTATACGGTTCGCAAATTGGTATATTGAACTTTTTTCGGAATGAAAACGTAAACAATTAGGATGTCATTTTGTACTGACATAAAAAATGATGAAATGAGAATCATTCAATATTCAATTCATTTTTCTTGAATTATATTTTGAATATTCCGATTTTCTTCATTTATTTGTGAGCTGATTCAAACCTCTTTATTTTCCACAATAAAGGGCGTTGGATTTATACAGAAGAGGGGAGAGACCAGGCTCTTTGAACCTCTAGCAACCGGTCCAAAAGTGACAAGGTGCTACTACCTGGCCCAAGACGGGGATTTATAAATCAAAACGCTAAGTCATGAGAACACAGAGCATTTTACGAAAAGAATTTTCCTGCCACGAAATCTGTTGCTTAAGGGATTATCATCTTACCTGCAAAGACTTCATAATGCCATTTTTGCCTATGTCCATGCGTTAACACCTGTTTATTCTGTTATCGAATCCAACAGGCCTGAAAAACAGGTCAAAGAATCCTCGTATTTTTATCTTTAATCATTAAACCTGTGAATATGCACAAATATCGTGTAGTGAAATTTGGCGGATCAAACCTGAAGTCTTTGGAGGATATAAAACAAATTCTTGAGGTTACCCGGTTGTATGATCAACCCCTGATTCTTGTATTTTCGGCCTTTTACGGAATTACAGATGAGTTGACGGAAGTTATTGAAAGATGCCGGGAAGATCAGAAAGATATTCATAATTTTACCGAAAAGATCAGGCAAATTAAATATGAGATATTCGATAATTATATCAAAGATCCCAAATTGAATGAGGAGGCTAAAAAAGACCTTGAACAAAGATTTGATGAATTGCAGAAAAAACTGATGGGGATTCATTATATAGGTTATATTCCTGACTTTCTGAGAGATGAAATCTTGAGCTACGGAGAACGCTTCTCGTCATTGATTTTTTCCTGCATCCTCCGGGCAAATGGTTTTGCAAGCAGGGAGCTGCTTCCTGAGGATATTCCTCTTTATACAGATGGTGAATACAGGAATGCCACAATAGAAACTGAATTGAGCCGGGATCATTTCAAAAAGTATCTGGATGGAACATTATATGTCATCCCTGGTTTTTATGGAGTTTCTTTAGAAAATAAGGTGACATTGCTTGGCAGGGGTGGCAGCGATTATTCCGCAGCCGCAATAGCCAATTGCATTGATGCGGAGTCTCTTGATGTATGGAAAGATGTAGACGGTTTCTTAAGTGCTGATCCCGGCATTGTTGACAATACAAGAAATGTTGGCTACCTTACCTATTCCGAATCTGCTGAGCTGGCTTATTTCGGTTCCAAGATACTTCATCCTCGGACTGTGGAGCCTTTGCGGAAAAAAAGCATTCCGGTGAACATATATAATATTCGTAATGTTACCGATATATCCAAGCCCCTCACTGTTATCAGCGAGAAAAGAAATGTATCGCGTGAGGTTATCAAGAGCATTTCTTATAGCGATGATTTTGGAATCGTTAAACTGGGTGGTTCGGGTGTAGGAGTTAAACCGGGAATTCTGGCGAAAATTACTTCAGAGCTGGATCAGGCAAATATCAATATTAAATCTGTGATCACCTCGCAGATAGCGATCAATATTCTGTTGGATATAAATGATCTTACGCGGGCAGAAACTTTAATAAGAAATGCAGAAGTAAAAGGAATAGAAA
>JAGXLC010000208.1 GCA_018334875.1 Bacteroidales bacterium
TAAAATACCACTTTTACTCTGCTATATCAATATTATAGTTACTCCCGTAATCCGCTAATCCGGGGACACAATACAGAACTTCACGGGATTCGATATTGTGTCCCCGGAATAAGGTGTCCCCGGAATAAGAATACCATCGAGGAATGCTCGCAGCGGCGTCGTCTTCTACTGGATGAATGAGATATACGCCATCGCGGAGACGAGAGCGACGTGCAGAACCACGCTGCCCCAGTAGAGCCCGGTCTCCTCGTCTCGAAAGACCCATCGGGTGTTGAGGAGGAAGACATTCGGGTGGTCGCGATCGCTCCAAATGAGGGTGCGACGGGCGATGACCATCCACACGACGTAGCCAATGACGGAGATCGTAATAACTTTTTCTACCAACGGGCTCATTGTCCCCCCATGACTGGAGCTAATCCCAGGATAGCCGCGAATAAAATAACGCCTTGTAAGTAGGGCTTCATGAGCATCTGATTGGGATCGACCAACCTGTGATCCATTCTTCCTGTACAAGCTTTCCAAAAATGCCCAAGGCCCGCCCGGCCTGCGTGCAAGCTGTGGTTCGGCAATTCTATGCCGTTTGGCGAGACATTTCTTGATATGAGAATTCCCATAGGCCGGCATTATCTTTTGCATGTTCGATGGTCATATTGACAATGTTGCCCTTTTCGTCTACGTCAATATAAATATTTTCGCTTATTTCTTTAGTCTCGTGGACAACATTATCTTTGAATTCTATGTGGGCAGTATCAGTTTCTGAAAAATATTTAACCCTCATGCTTTATTCCTCCTTATATGACCTATCGATATATGACCTATCGATGAAAGCATTGTGCACCGTTTCGCCATCTTCAAGCAAGATTACCCTCAAGTGTTTTCCGACTTCCGATATTCTGGCCCACTTTCTGATCCGTCCATCGGATTGTATCTCAATTTTTTCGGGTTTCTCAATAACCGTTTTGATCCAATCCTCCTTGATCTGAGCGCGATCCGGACGTTTCCTCGTATATTCAAAATATTGCGTTTTCTTCATTTGTCAAAGTCCGCTCCAATTATCAGTGCCGAACGTGAAGCTCAGGCGCGCGAGGAACGAGCGCCGCCTGAAGTGACTGGTCGGCCAATTCATAAATCAAGGGCAAATCTGATCGCATTGCTTACATCAACAATCCTGGATGCCGGTAAGGTCGTAATTAAAGATCCAATTTTCCGCTTTGAAACAGTTTGTATATGATCACAGTTGATGGCGCAGTCGCGGGGCATACCGACAGCTTTTGGCAGAAAGACCTCGGATGGGATGTCGCGTACAGTCGTCGTAATAGGGGCGATGGTGACCTCCCCGAGATATTCTAAAATGGAATCTCTTGTTAGAATCAGAACCGGTCGTTTTTTGTCAGGATGGGCAAATTTGTACCAACGGATCTCACCACGCTTCATTCATCCCCCCAGGACTGCTCAGATTCCCAAACTGAAAACTCATCCACGGAAACCGGTTTCCTTTCGTAGCCTTGCCGGTGTTTATTTTCCAACTGTCTGAGATTATGACGCTCCAGCGCTTCGCGAAGCGCCATTCTTGCAAAAGCAGAGCGGCTTGTATGAAGTTGTTTGGAAACTTGATCAATTGCCCTCACAAGGTCTTCATCAAGGGTCATTTGTACGGTTTTCATTGGATACCTCCGTCATGTGGAATATAATAGCTATAATAATCCACATTCCAGATAATGTCAAAATTTTATTCAGATTGTACGCCAACGTTCTGAATAACCGGTGTGTGTGAAGAGGCAGCGAAACACACATCCGCGTGAATTCAGTGGTTATGGTTCTTTTTGCGCACTAATATTTTTGCTATCTCTTCGAATCGTTTAATATATGTGCCTTCCTGATTCAGCGCAGGCCTTGGGTCACGTCCTTGATGTTCTGGGCTTGTTCCTCATCCACAGGAATCTTTCGGACTTCGGATTTGGTGAAGTCGATTTCCTTGAGGTCAATTTTCCGGATCTGCCTGTTCCAGGCTGTATGATAGTAGGTCACAAGGTTGCTTGTATCGCTGGCTACGGTCCATTGCGTACCTGAGGGAACCTGTCGAGCCTTGTTCCCGGTGTCCATATTACCTTCCCCTTTGCCAAACGGAGCGTTGAAGCTGTCCATTATCTGAAAAAACTGCTCAACCGTGTCCAATCCACCTTTGGTGGGAAAAGAGACTGCTTTTAGAAGAGTTGCCCGTACGAACCTCGAAGGGGAAGTGTAATCCCCAGGAAGGCCCAAAAGATCCGTCCCCCCAGACAACGGGGTAATCTCCATGTCTCCCCAGGTCCTGGCTTCAAAGGGGCCGTCACCCAGATATCCATAATTTCGAAGGTTCTGTAAGTGCCAGTCAAAGTAGGGATTGTTGGTCATAACACCAACAGGATTGTCGTAAATCTGCATCTTGCCCCCCTGAAATTCAATGACCAGGGACTTCCCGCTTGGATCGGCCACAAAAAAATGAACAGGGGCAACCATATTGATATCCGGATCCTTCACAGGCACAACCCTGATCCCTTGCATGCCCTGGCGTACCTCTTCTATGGTGGCAAAGTTGGACAGTATAAAGGAAACCACGTCGGTAGGCGCCATGCTCTGCTGTGCAAGGGATGGATCATAGTCAGTGTATTCAGCAAAACCATGATGATAATAAGATCCGGCAGCCAGCCCCTTTTCGTTCATGCCGTCACCAATCACCCTATCCAAAAGCAAAAAGCCCAGAAACCCGTACTTTGCATCCCAGGTGATGCCGTTCGCACCTTCCGGGGTCATCGCCTGGAATGTTTTATTCTCGGGATATACAACAGCCTGGGTTTTGAAATCAAACGCCGACCATTCCTGGGTTCTGCCGTAGACGACGGTTCCGTCCTCGCCCTTTATCACCAGGCCGGTGCAGGCCATGGCAGGAGTAGAAAAAATACTGACGGTCAGGCTGACAATAAAAAAAAGAGTTATAAAATAACCTCCACTTCTCCCCATAACTACCTCCTTTTTTGAATACAGATTTTGTAATCCTCTTCCACTGGCTATCTTAAGTGCCCTGGTTATCTTTTCTTATTTCAAGCGTTTAAGGCTAAAATGTTTTTCAATAGGGATAAAATCCTTATCATTATGAAGAAGAGGTATCTCATGTTCTATAGCTACTGCAGCAATCATGCAATCAACAGACTTTCTTATCGTGATGCCCTTTCGACGTAGTGCACGATAAATTTCTGCTGAACTTAAATAAACGGAATAGGACATGGGAAGAAAAACAAGATTGGCCAGCAACTCTTTGGTTTTTTTGAATTCAGAGTCATCTCTAATTCCCTGAAGAATTTCGGTCAGGATGATACCACAAAGACAAATATCCTCCCTTTCAGCAATGAGTTTTTCAAGGGCTTCCACATGAGGGTTAAGGTTTGCTGAAAAAAAATCTATCCAGACAGTAGTATCAACCAAAACCATCATACGCTTCGCCCCTGACGCCACTGCTCCAAGTTGCCACTCCAATTAATTCTGCCCTTCAGCTCAAGGAGTTTCGTTTGTTTTTCATGTCTGAGCAACTCACGTAAAGCGTAATCAATCAAGGCTTTCTGGGTCTTAATGCCAGTTGCTTTACGGCAACTTTCGACCAATTCTTCATCAAGAATGATATTGGTGCGTTTCATGTTAGTTCTCCGTAAGACTTTATTTGCAAATAATACACATTATATCATAATTTAGGTGTATGGCAAGGATTTTTTTTTAAAAGATAACGTTGGAAGCCAGGAGCAGCCAGGGCTTCCACTGACTTGATTTAAAGATGGTTGATGCTCAATTCCCCGCGGCTTGTCAAAACTCCGCCGGCCCTGGCTGTCGCCCGGGCTGACTGGTTATAACCTTAGTGAATATTTGTTGTTTCCCGCTGAAGTGCAGTTACTTCATTATTAAGTCGTTTTCCTATCAAGTCCTCGGTGGTTTCCAGGTCGTAACGATTCTGGAGATTCAGCCAAAATTGAGGAGTCATGCCAAAAAAACGACCGAGGCGAAGTGCTGTATCGGCAGTAATGGATCGTTTCTCATGCACTATTTCATTTATACGCCGGGGAGAAACGCTTATATCTTTGGCCAGGCGATACTGGCTGATTCCCATGGGAGCCAAAAATTCTTCCATTAGAATCTTGCCGGGATGAATGGGCGGTAATTTTTTACTTTGCATATGATCTCCTAATGATAATCTGTTATTTCAACTTCATACGCAGAGCCATTGCGCCATTTAAAACAAATCCGCCACTGATCGTTTATGCGTATGCTGTGCTGACCTTTCCGGTTGCCGCCTAATGCCTCTAACCCATTACCAGGAGGGACTCGTAGATCATTTAAATCCACTGCGGCATCAAGTATTACAAGTTTTTTGCGTGCTATGCCCTGAATATTTTTGGGCAATTTCGCTGAAAATTTCCTGTTAAATATTTTCTTAGTTTCTTTGTCCCGGAAAGATTGAATCATAAAATGATATTAACGCGCCACGATAATAACGTCAAGCGTTAAATCCGGAAATGCAATTCGAGGAATGTTTCAGTTGTATGGGTTATAACCGGTGCCCCTAAGCCGCGCGAGGGACAACCGTCGGCTTGAGGGGCTGGTTGTGCGAATCGTGCCGTTGATTAGGCATACGCAAGACGGCCTTTCGGCTGAGGAATAGGCCTGCCGAGTCTTGTAGCAGTTTCGATCCACTCATCAATAATTTTTTCCGCATTGCTTAGGGCCTCTTGGTAGGTCTTCCCGTCCGCCATGCATCCCGGGAGTTCCGGCACCTCGGCCACAAATGAATTGTCCTCAGAACTCCAAAAAATGATGATTTCGTATTTTTTTTCCATCGTCATTCTCCAATTCGAATTTGATACTTCAGAATTACATCCCTGACTTGTTTGACTTGATATGGTTTACCTTTACCCTCTTTGGGTTGTAAATTGAGAATTTCATCAACGCCATCCTTGGTGAAGATATGGTGATCCCCTTTGATACGCTCATCAAACCCAAGCCGCTTGAGCAGGGAGCATAAGGTCTCGAATGGGACATTCGCATCTGATCTTCGCATCAAAATGTGCTCGTACAGCTTTTCCAGTTTGCCCATAATCGTATCCTATCATTTCCATTCAATTGGGCCAAGTTGCTCTTTACATCTCTCGCACAAACGCCCGGCATAACCGGCCGTGAAACAGCTCCAAAGCAAAGCGGCGCTGCTGTTTCACGGTCCGTGTTGATGCTGTGGTTGTGAGTGGTGCCATTACTATTGACTTAGCTTTGAGCTGGCAATACGATTCAGGCTGATACCGGATTCGGCAGCCTGAATAGCTAACTTTCGATGGACATGAGGCGGAATCCTAACCATAAACTTTCCACTATACCGTTTGCATGCTATTGGTTCAGGAATTTTTTCGTTGTTTTCAACCATATCAGATATAGCCTCTGCCACCGTCTTCCGGATACCCTTTAAAGCTTTTTCAGGCGTATCCGCCAACCAGCTCAGGCTCGGAAATTCAGCACATAGTCCAACATATTCATTATCCTCTTCAGACCATGTAACCCTGTATGTATATTTATCATTTTTTTGTGCCATGATTGATCTCCAGTTTTTCAATAGCCAAAAGAACCTGTTTAACCTGATATATTTTGGCCTTTCCTTTCGAGTTTTGAATATTTACTCGTGGATCACCCTCCCAGGGAGTTTTGTAAATTCGATGGCTGCTTTTTTTCTGTCGGGGTTCGCCAAAAAAATGGTCACAAATCTTGCATAAATCAGAATAGCGAACATCCTTGGGGTTCCGCCGAATCTTTTCAAGCATGTCATCGATTTTTGTCATATTAATATAATATCAATAATGATACCAAAGTCAATAGGTGGAAGCATTTTCATGACACACAAACGTTGGAGGCCAGGAGCAGCCAGGGCTTCCATTGGCTTGATTATAATTGTTTCAAATTCAGTCCCCCCCTCGATTTGTCAAAACGCCGCCGGCCCTGGCTGTCTACTGGGCTGACTGGTTCGGCGGGCTCTTTTACATATGGGCTGTGTGTTCAGAAGACGTATAGGGCTTTATCATACGCAATTCTTTTTCCTCTGAATTTTTAGCACGATATAAGTCCCAACGAAGCTGCATATTCATCCAAAAGTCCTCTGACATGTTAAAAAATTTTGCCAGGCGTAGAGCTGTACTGGGTGTAATACCGCGCCGCCCATTTACAATTTCATTAATTCGCTGGTAAGGAACATGAATCGCCTTAGACAAATCTCGTTGCGTTATTGACAGTGGAGCCAAAAATTCCTCCAGCAACATTTCACCCGGATGCGTCGGCTCTCTGTATTTTGGAATTCTAATCATAATATTCTCCTGAATTTTCAATGATAATCGACTATTTCAACATTATCTGCATTGCCATTATCCCATTTAAAACATATTCGATACTGATCATTGATTCGAACACTGTGCTGCCCATCACGATTCCCGGACAATGCTTCCAGGCGATTTCCCGGCGGAACTTTTAAATCGTCAAGGCTTGTTGCGGAGTCAACCTGCTCCAGTTTTCTCACAGCTAAAATCCAAAGATATTGTGGGCATAGTTTTCGGGCAGCTTTGCTGTTTTTCCCATCGAAAATATCTTCTGTGCCCTGATCTTTAAATGATCGTATCATGAAATCACGATAACACGGTACCCAGGCTATATCAAAAATTTTAGCCGAACCGCTTTGGGTCACTTGCAAAAATTAGCGCAAAGCGAAGGGACGCGCTATTTTTTGTCAAGTGCATCCAATTGTTCGGCTTCCTTCAGTTTTTCAAGGTCTATCTTATCCTGTGGTCTCCCACTCGCTTCTTTTGCTCGAATGAGATCAGATCGCGATATGAAAAATACTTTGAGATTTTCTAATTCAACCACTTTACGATTTTTCCACGCCGAATCAAACTCAATCCCGGGGATTGACATCATAATATCGACTCGCAAAGGTGGTCTTCCCATCTGATAAAAGTATCCTTCATGAGTAAAATCATCCGGGGTAAGATTTTCCAGCGGTGCACCAAACTCTTTCAATGCCAAATAAACACTTTTTGCATTTTCTTGATCAGTTGCTATCAACACATCAAGATCTTTTGTAAATCGAGGTTCGCTATATTTCATTACAGCATAGCCACCAACAATAAGATATCGTATTTTATGCTTTTCGAAAATCTTCAATAGTTCTTTGAAGTCTTGACTCGTCAGCATTTTTTCCTCGTATTAAAAAATAATCATTAAGCATTTCCGTTACAGCTTCGAAAATGGCAATATCTCCCTGGGCTTGCCAGAATCGAATATCGAAGCAACGCCTGTCATCGGTTATACGCTGGTAATTTTCTGCTGTTTTTATCATTTCTTATTCCTATAGCCGAACGTTGGAAGCCGGGGCAGCCAGGGCTTCCACTGACTTGATTAAAGATGGTTAATGTTTAAATTCCCCCGGATTGCCAAAAAGCCGTA
>JAGXLC010000209.1 GCA_018334875.1 Bacteroidales bacterium
ATCTGGGATTTGCCGGGGATGTATTCATTGCTGCCCATTACGGAAGAGGAAAGGGTTGCCAAACAATCCGTCCTTTTGAACAAGCCCAGTTTTATTCTCCATGTGGTTGATGCAAGAAACCTGAAGAGAATGTTGCCGCTGGCTATGGAGCTTTCGGAAACGGGGCTCAGGGTTATCCTGGTGGTAAACATGATGGATGAAGCGGAGAAAGAAGGCATCAGCATCGATACGGAAAAGCTGTCCAGGGAAACAGGCATCCCTGTCGTACCTACGGTAGCCGTTACAGGAAAAGGGATCAATCAAATTCTGAAACACATTCTGAATTACCAAAGAAACAACCACCATGAGGTCATTCCTTTTGAACCAACCATTGAGGAAAAACTTGGAGACATTCAGGATTTGCTCGACGGGAAGTATTCCTTCCACAAAAGAAGCCTGGCTCAACTGCTTATGCAGGATGACAAGGATGCCCATAGCCTGGTCATGGACAAAGAACCCGAATCTTATGAAGCGATCAAAAACCTCATCACCCATACCCGTAAAGAGATTAAGGAATCACTGATCTATAGAATGAAGATCAGGTTACACGAAGAGGCTGAGCGGATCAGCGAAGAAGTAACGATTCAGGTTAAAAAGAAAAGGCTGCGGATCGGCGAAAAGCTAAGCACCCTTATGACCCGTCCGGTGACAGGTGTACCCATCATGCTTTTGATCCTGTACCTGGTATTCTACCAATTCGTAGGCGTATTCGGAGCCGGAACCGTGGTAGACTTTATTGAAGGTAAACTTTTTGGGCAATATATCAATCCTGCAATAGCAGAAGCTGTACAAAGCCTGACCGGCTCCTCAGCCATCCAACAGTTAATCATCGGGGAGTACGGATTGATCACACTGGGCTTCACCTATGCCATAGCGATCATTTTACCAGTGGTGGGAACCTTTTTCCTGGCTTTTTCTGTTATTGAAGATTCAGGTTATCTCCCCCGGCTTTCACTCTTAATCGACAGGATATTCAAGAAGATCGGACTGAGCGGACGTGCGGTGATACCAATGGTGCTGGGGCTGGGCTGTGATACCATGGCTACCATAACCACCCGCACACAGGAAACAAAAAGAGAAAAGGTTATTGCAACGCTTCTCCTGGCATTGGCCATCCCCTGCTCGGCACAGCTTGGTGTAATATTTGCCCTGCTCTCACCATTCCCCAAAGCTTTGCTTATATGGACCCTGGTAATCATCGCCAACTTCCTGCTTGTAGGATTCCTGGTCTCCAAAATCCTGCCGGGACAAAAGCCTACATTTTTCATGGAACTGCCTCCGCTAAGAACACCTAAAATATCCAATGTACTGACCAAAACCTATGCCCGTATTGTTTGGTACCTTAAAGAGGTCTTTCCCCTGTTTATCATTGCCAGTGTTGTAATTTGGCTGCTGCAGATAACCGGCGTATTCCCATATATTTTGCAGGGTCTGGAACCTCTGGTCAATTCCATCGGCCTTCCCGACAGCACCTCGGATGTCTTCCTTTTCGGTTTTTTCCGACGTGACTACGGAGCTGCCGGATTATACGACATGAAAGAAATGCTGTCGGCAGGCCAATTGACCATCGCCGCTGTTGTACTGACACTCTTTGTACCATGTATTGCACAGCTTATGGTTATGTTCAAGGAAAGGGGTACAAAAACGGCCTTAAGTATATTCCTTTTCGTGCTGGTGCTCGCCTTCGCAATGGGATGGCTGCTCAATTTTGTATTCAACGCTTTTAATATAATGCTTTAAGGAGGTAACCATGATCAAGTGCTCGTTTTGTGGAATGGAATATACGGAAGGACAGGGATATTCGGCATGCGGAAGCTGCCCGATATCCAACTGCAAACTCATCAAATGCCCCAACTGTGGGTATGAGAATGTACCGGAACCCGACTCGCTGAAATTCTTTAAAAATCTGTTCTCCAAAAAGAACAAGACAAAATCAGAATAACCAACAAATCAAGAGTAAAATCAAACCAATAACTATGACAATAAGACATATAGCACTCACAAGAACAATAGCAACCATTCGTTTGTTACACTTTGAATGGGCCGAAAAGATGCTGGCCTTTAACAATGGAAAAGCTCCGGTATTCATGCATAATGATCAAAATCAAACCGATTCACCCGCTGAAGGAGAAATTACGCTGGATATGCTGAAGAAGGGCCAATCAGCGGTGGTAAAACGGCTGATCACGGAAGACAGCAAAAACCTACAAAAACTGCTGGCCATGGGTATCCTGCCGGGAAGGATCGTTAGGGTGCTGCAGCGCTATCCCGTTTTTATACTGGAGATTGACCGAACCCAGGCAGCCATGGACAAGGACCTGGCAAGGAAAATTGTACTGAAAAGCGGGAAGAGGGGAAAATGAGAAGACGGGAAGACGAGAAAACGGGAAGACGGGAAAATGAGAAGAGGAGATATGTAGTTTGAAGATATTGATTCTTGACGGGAATATGATCTTACAGGGAGTTGGTAGAGACACACCATGGTGTGTCTCTCAAAGGTTTGCATGAAGTAGATCCATACGGTAGTAGCAATAAATTATCCCAAGTCATAAATCCATAAATATGACTCAGGATAGCATGATAATAATAACCCAGGGATATAAATCTACCGCCCTTTTACACCATCATTTCTTAGCGGAAAGCAGATCATTCATATACTTCTCCCCTTCTTTGGTAAACTGATAATAAACCTGCCGGCCGACCCTGGAGACCTGTTTGATGATTGTCTCGGACTTTGCCACGTTCTTGATCAGACTGGAGGGGTTGGTTATCTTAATTCCGTTTTCCTTGAGCGTGTTGTTCATATCCCGTACACGGAAAACATTATTCCTGGAATTAAGCTGATTATAAAACCCGGCTATTAAAGCCTTATCCCTGTTCTTTAACCCTTTGGGCAACCTTTTCAGCCATTCGTCAAAGCCTTCTTTAGTCAAAGTTTTGGCCTGGCTCTTTTGTGTTTTTGGAGCGCCTGAAGATTTTTCAGATTTTGGAGCCTCTTTTGTTTCAGAAGGTTCTTCTTTCTGAGCAGCAGGGGTTGTTTCCTTAACAGACTCAGTGATCTTCCGTCCCAGGTTGAGCTCCTTTTCCATTTGTTGATATTGCTTGCCTACAAATTCCGGTGTACCTTCGATGGAAATTTCAATATCTCCAATCCTTAAATGAATCTTTGAACTGTTGTCACTCATAACTTATTGATTTTATAGTAGTGTTTAAATAATGTTTAGCAAAAGTACAAATTTTTTATTGGATTAAATCAATGTATAGTAAAATTTAATAGTTAAAATAGAATGCCGTAATAAAACCAATTCATTTAAACTGGAATACAAAAGGTTTTGTTAATGAATTTTAATATCGGATGATAAATTATAATAGAATATAAGCTCGGCTAAAAACCAAATTCATCTCAAATATTTATTGCAATTCCGAACCGTAAATATTATCTTTGGAGAATAACAACTTGATACAAGTATAAGAAAGCACTACAGACATAAAAAAAGGTGTAAACCGGTCTATATTTTTAATCCAAAAATTCCGTATTATGATCACAGTAAAAAAAGAAGATGAAAATACTTTCCGCGTAAACGTTGAGGAAAGTGGCTCCAGTTCAACCCATACCGTAACGCTGGATGATAAGTATCACAAAAAACTTACCGGCGGAGTTATATCCAAGGAAGACCTCATTAAAAAGTCTTTTGAATTCCTGCTGGAAAGGGAATCCAAAGAATCCATCATGTCGAAGTTTGACCTGACCATTATCAACAAGTTCTTCCCGGAATACGAGTCCTTCATCAGCATGCAGCATTGAGGTTTATGCTCCGGGTAGCTGCAAGGCTATAAATGACCTCTAATTCTGAGAGGATTTTTTTATTAACTTTGTCATTTAAAACAAAGCCAGATAAAAGTAAGCTACTTTTATCAATTCCTTAAGCCTATGCAAGATGACGAGCCATCCCGGGAAACACTCAGGAAAGAGAATGAACATCTAAAAAAGCGCATCCGCGAATTAGAGCAAAAGGAACTGGAAGCCAGTGAAAAATACTATCAAAACATTTACCACAACATTCCAGTCATGCTTCATTCCATCGATTCCGAAGGAAAAATTATTGAAGTCAGCAACCATTGGCTGGAAACAACCGGCTATCAAGGGTATGAAGTAATAAATCGTCCATCCACTGATTTTCTTACTGAAGATTCAAAACAATATGCAAAAAATGTTGCCCTTCCCGATTTTTTCCGTAAAGGATACGCTAAGAACGTGCCCTATCAGTTGGTGAAAAAAAACGGGGAGATCATGGATGTGTTGCTTTCGGCCATATCAGAACATGATGAAAGCGGTAATTTTTTACGATCAATTGCTGTTTTCCATGACATCACCGAACGAAAAAAAGCGGAAGCATCGCTGCGGGAAAGTGAGGAACGTTACCGTACCATCGTGGAAAATACCAACGATGCCCTCATCATTCACGATTTCAAAGGAACAATCACCTTTGCCAATGATAATGCCTGCCAGTTGCTTGGGTATTCCCGGGAAGAACTTTTGAAAACAGGGTTGGAATTAATTCACAGCCCCAATGCACGCCCTTCAATCGAAAGAACCATTAAAAACGAAGCTTGGGAAGAACAAATATTGCTTGAAACAGAGCTAATCAGCAAACAAGATTTGATCATACCCGTTGAGATCAGCAGCAAAATAATTTCTTACAAGGATGAGGGTGAAATTCAGACTTTCATCCGGGACATCACCAAACGGAAACAGGCCGAGCAGGCCCTACGGGAAAGCGAAGAAATGTTCAGGACTTTTGTCAACCATTCCTCCGATGGCATCCGAATGGCTGATGAAAACGGAAAAATAATCTTTGTCAACAAAGCCCATGAAAAAATAACCGGATACCGGGAAGATGAGGTAGTTGGGCAAACCATATGGGATTTCATGTTTTTGCTCGTACCGGAGGCACGCAAAAATCAAGAAAAATATGAGGGTATAAAAAAAGGTTTGACCGATGTGATAAAGGGTCGAGCCGATTATTTATTCGATCAACCTTATGTCATTAATGCACAGACCAGGAAAGGACATTCCATTTATATACAAGATATCGTTTTTAAGATCGAAACTTCTCATGGCAAAAGATTTGGAGCCATTCTGAGAGACATCACCCAATTGAAAAAACAGGAGGAGGAGCTCCGGGAACTCAATGCCACCAAGGATAAACTTTTCTCCATAATAGCCCATGACCTGCGCAATCCTTTCAATTCCATCCTGGGATTTTCGGAGCTGGCTTTGAAGAGCATTAAAAACCAAAATTATGACAAGCTTGAAAAATACTGCGAAACTGTCTATCAATCAGCCCGGCACAGCTTTGATTTGTTGAACAACCTGTTGCACTGGTCGCGGGTGCAGAGGGGCAAAATGGATTTCCAGCCGGAAACCCTGGATATGTCCTCTCTATTAGATAAAATTACCGAACTCATGAAAGCCAATCTGGGAGAAAAAAACATTGCCTTCAGCAAGACAGTGGAACCGGATCTGGCGGTTTATGCCGACCGGTTCATGCTTGAGACCATCCTGAGAAATCTTCTGTCCAATGCCATCAAATTTACTCACAATCAGGGGAGCATTGATATAAAGGCTTACCGGGAAGAAAAACAAACAGTGGTTTCGGTGCAAGATACAGGTGTGGGTATGCCGCAAGAAACTGCTGATAAGCTGTTCTATATTGAAAACACCTTCTCGACACCGGGCACCAACAAAGAGAAAGGTAACGGCCTGGGGCTTATTCTTTGTAAGGAGTTTGTAGAGCAGCACGGCGGTAAGATCTGGGTAGAAAGTGAAGTCAGCCGGGGATCCACGTTCAGCTTTACCATACCTTTTGATAACAGGTAACCCTTTTTATGCCGGACTGCAGAAATGACTGGAATTTAATATTAACAGCAATAGCAAGAAGATTGCCACTTCCTTCAACAATGTAACCATGTTTAATAACATAACAGTCTGACAGCGCTTCTTCTATACCTTATGCCTGGTCTGTTTCCTGGCAATCAAATTTTTTCTACAATTTATTTATTTTTTTTTCCTGAAATATGGTATATTGGGAGGGTCAAATTTTAAACACTAAAAACAGGAGGAATCATGAAAAATCAAATTTCTGTAGAAATGTCTGATGACAGATTAAAAAGAATCGGGACAACCTGAAAGGCATTCAGGATGAAATGCCTTTTTTAATTGACATGACCCCCGAAGAGCGGCAATCACGCTCGGTCATGAACAGTGCCAGAAAGCCTTTTGTAGAAAAAACCATTGCCTATGGTGAAAAAGATCCGCGGATTGTTCCCAATTATGTGGATATTGAGGAGATGAAGAAAAGCATGAAGCTCTATGAACAGCTTGTGGCATTGGGCGCCGAGTTCAAACGTGTTGGAGAGGGTTTATCGGATACTGCGGCCGCAATAGGTGAAAATCTCTGGACGGGAGGACTGAGCATCTACGATTCATCCAAGACGGCCTCCAGGAATGGTGTGCCGGGCATAGATTCCGTTCTTAACGACCTGAAGGCCTTTTTTGCCTGGGACCGTTCAAATGATGAACCCGAGCCGGAGGCAGAATAAACCGGAATGATTGGCAGAGGAACCTTATCCCCGAAGGACCCCCTACCTTGTTAAAAACAAGACAGGGGGTCCTTCTGAACCTACCCAGACCATTTTAAAACCTACCCTGACCATCTAAATAACAGAACCTACCCTGTTCCAAACCTACCCTGACCTTGTAAAAGGGAACCCCGACCTTGTTCCGAACCTACCCCCTGCCAGGTAAAAATCAAATCCGACCTTGTTCCTGACCTACCCTCACCAGGTAAAAAATAAGGTAGAGGTAGTTTCGGAGCTACCCGAACCAGGTATAAAACATAATATGGGGTAGTTCTGAACCTACCCGAACCAGGTATAAAATATCCCCCGGCCATGTTAAGAGCAACCCCATGATATATAAAAAGGAAGGCTTGTTTTGTTCCGAACCTACCCTGACCAGGTATAAAGCAAGGTGAGGGGTAGTTCCAGACCTACCCTGACCAGGTATAAAACATACCCCCCTATGTAGATCGCGGCGTAGCTCTACAAAGGGGGTACCGCGGCGTGGCTCTGCGGAACGGGGAAAGCCATGCGATAGGTTTATGCTTCTTCTGAATCTATACCTATTGCCAGGTTACCTGTTTTTAAATCTTTTTCTGCTTTTTATGTGTGATTTGTTCCTTTAATTCATATCAATTAACTCAGCCAAGGTATTCCGCGGCAGGTTATGTCCGGTAGGGCATCAGCCTGGCCGATAAACTTGATGACCAGGCAAAGTAAGCCACTTTTCTTGAATGTGAATAGAAAATTTGCTAATTTTGCAGGAAACACAAGCTGCTATGAGCAAAAAAGATAAGAACAATAAGGCCAATGAACCGTTATCTGATTATGGTGA
>JAGXLC010000210.1 GCA_018334875.1 Bacteroidales bacterium
GTGGGATGATCAGTAGCACAAAGCTCTTTATCATCGCCACCAGTATACGAGCTGTTAAACGCACGGTTAAAAATATTACCATGTACATTTTCCTTGGTCTGCCGCATGGAAAAAGCAAGAGCCTCAGAACGCTTCTGGCTTACCTCTTCGTACATATTGTCGTCTTTCTCTTCCCTGGTTACAATATAACCAAGGCCATAGACGACATGAACGTACCGCTTGATAAAGCCCTGGGAGTGCGAAGTATAAGAAACCCCACTGCCCTGGTTTTTCACCGGTGCCAACCCAAAGCCGGTAAGCTGCACGTCTTCTTCATGGTTTTTGTCAGATGATTGCACATCGAAAAGTTCTGAGAACTCTTCTTTGTGCTTATCATAACTCGCCCCGAACCCATATATGTTCAGATGAAATCGCTAATTTCATCCCGCCCTAAGGCTGCTGCATATTACTATGCAGATCAGACTATATCACTATCCTGCGAGGAAACAGGACATCCACCATTTCCACCGGCTTCGGTGTACTTGCTTTCGCAATAGTCGTTGAACCTTGACAACACATATCTCTTGTGATGAGTTTGTTTTCCATTAAGAACCGCGAGCATAAGATTATGACTTAAATTATTTTTCCGGCAAAATTCACGCAATCCATGAATTTTCTCTTTTTTCCCATTTGGATGGGTAACTATATATTTGCCAGCTTTCCAGTGATGACATCCCGTAGGTTTTCCACAAGGCCATTCATCTAATAATCTTTTTGTAGCCACAATTTTTTTGCCCCAGGTAATTTCACGGCCAATAAACATTTTGCTCAATTTTTCTCTTGTTTCTTCGGAAACAAACTCACCTCCATCAGTCATATTATAACCATTTTTAAAGGAATCAAATTTTTTGATATATTGTGCTTCAAGAACCGAAAGCATATTCTTATCCTTTACAGTCTCTAAAACTTCATATTCAAAATTTTCAATTCCATATTTTCTCATAGCTAAATATAACCGATGATCCCTCTCACCAAGATTGAACCGATATTTATGTTCTGACCAACGGCGGATAATCCCTTGAGTCGTAAGTCCTATGTACGATTTTCCGTTAATTTTGTTGGTTATTTTATAAATTTGGTTCATATGTTGTCCTTGGCTGCTGATTGTCCCAAGGGGAGTTCCCAGCAATTAGATGGATTTTAAAAGCGCAAAGTTCACGCTTTTACACCTGGCCACAGGGATTTTGGGTGATTACCCGTAGAAATTACACCTGCCATAATTTATTCTCCTTTATACGCCAGTGGCGCCTTCTTCTGTTGAGTTGTCAGTATCAATAGCCCTGAAACTATGCAGACTGATAAGCACTTTCCACTTGGCATTAACCGCTGTAAGATCATTGTCTTCCCTGTCCACGCCGCCAATAATCAAAAGTTGATAACTACCGTCTGCGGAAGGACTGGTTGAAGCGCCAGAATCCATCTCAACACCACTTATCCCATAAGTTGTATCGAGTGAGTGAGTTTTAACAATTACCGCATTAAGTCCAATAGAATCACTACTCAAGGCCGAATCGCTGCATCCCTGAATTTCAAAAATCACATCAGGATCACAGCACACATTGACATATCCGCTATCCGCTGAAGCAATATAAAGCTTATCAAGATTGTCAGGATCAGGTTCTACCGATGTAATAACACCAGTAATTTTATTTTCTGCTCCCGCTGTTGCCAGAACCACTTCCGGATAGCCATTATTTCCTGAGCCGTTCCATACAACCGGATCACCTATACCCAAGTCGCCCGCTGTAGCATCAACCCGGAATTTTCGAGTAACCCCGTTCCATGGAGAGCCGTTAAGATGTTCAATCGGCTTCAGCCCAAAAGGGGTATCAGAATTTGACATTTTTAAATCTCCTTATTTGTTAATCAAGTATCCCTTTTTATAGAGATACCGCTTTCAGGTATATAACCTTTTTGGCCAAGGGAATTTTGAAGCCTTCCCTCGGCAATCGCCTTATCCACTTTGTCAACTTCTTTCTGTTTTTCTTTTTGATCTGACTTATATGTGTCCTTGTCAATCATCATAAGATAAGCCCTCATCGGTTCACCACTTTCATGTGTACCAACCACTTGGGAAATATATGATCCAAGGTCTGAATTTG
The DNA here is from genome assembly GCA_018334875.1 of Bacteroidales bacterium. Classification (NCBI taxonomy): domain Bacteria; kingdom Pseudomonadati; phylum Bacteroidota; class Bacteroidia; order Bacteroidales; species Bacteroidales bacterium. Next base: position 2,142 of record JAGXLC010000210.1, read on the forward strand.
AACTTTCTGCGCCTTCTCCGGTTTCTGTCTCATTCTTTCTTACAAATTCATACCCGCCTTCCTGGGCCGACTGCAATCTGCCGGGTTTATCATTTATCCACCTGGCAACCTTATCATTTGGCACATCCTGTACCGTCATTTTTCGGTGCGGGGACCCGAGCGGGACTCGTTTTTTTCTGTCTTGTTTTCTTGGTCTTGCCATTTGCTTTTCTCCTTATTCTTCGTCAGCGAAAAATTCTTCGACATATTGATCTTTGGTCATAAGTCCTTGTTTTACAAACTTATCACAAGCATCTTTTGCCTCTTTGGGAAGATTGTTATAGGATTTTTTCTTCCCGGCTTTTTCCGGAGGTACATCGCCTGTATCAACAGAAGAAGTCTCTCGCCTTTTATTTGAAAATTTATCAGGGAATTTTTCCTTTACCTGCTTTTCGATTTCAGCCAAGTGTTCCGGCTTCGGACCACCATCGTTTGCAGCAAGATTATTTGCCACATATTGAGCATATCCATAAAGTTCCGGGTTCTCGGGGCTGCACCATGTATTTTTGGAAAACCATTCCTTTTGCGTGGTTTGAAAATCATTCTCTGTTTCCTGATTTTCGGGTAAATCAATCTGACTTGGTTTTTCCAGTTGATCCTTTTGCTTTTCAAGCTTTTCCCATGTGTCTCCATCACCCTCTTCAACCGCAGTTTTCTGCTGTTTACGAATGGTTTCAAGCGCCCGATTATATTCACGTTCGCTTACTTTTTGGTGCATATCAACCACTTTTTTCATAGTATCCCGTAAACTTTGAAGCTCTTTCTTGGTCGTCCCGAGTTCGGATTCAAGTTTCTGATTGGTGGATTTTAAAATAGGCATAATCTCATCTGTTCGCCTATTCCACTCCTCAGCCGGAACCCATTTTTCGGGATCTCCCTTAAACTCTTCTTTCGGTGCCCAACCGGTCATACGGGCGCGTTCCTCAGTTTTAGGATCGCTTTGTGGTGCTTCTTCTTCTCTCTCTTCGGCTTCTTCACTCATTTTCTATCTCCTTTAAAATCAGTGTAATGTCTTTGTCGTTTACGACTCGATACTCCTTGCTTTCTTCTTTATCTTTCATTACATAACCGGCATGCTTATTTAAAAGCACCCGATCACCTACTTGTGGGACGGAACCAAGCCATTCTTCAAAGGCGTTGCCGCCCACAGCAATTATGGTCGCTCTGTCTTGTGCAATTTGTTCCCGGTCTCGCACGTTTTCCGGGATAATAATTTTGCCCCTGTATTCTTCAACAGGGTCCGGCAATACAAGCACTTTATATTCAACCGGTAAAAACTTGTCTTTTGCGTCCATGTCTGTTATCCTTTCTGTTTGTTATTCATTTATAAAATATCTGTCTATTTCCCTTAAAGTTTTTAATTCCCCGATAATTCCTGCATATAAAGCCTGCGTTCGTTGCGGATTCTCATAATCAAGAGCAACGGCATTACCTAATTGATGCTCAAGATCGATTATCATTTTCTGAACCCTTTGCCGCAGATTTTGAGTTTCCGGATGAGTTAGCCATGCGCTGAACTCGCTCATTCATTATCCTTTCTTGTGCTGAATCCATTAATTTTGTTTGTTCTTTTAAAACCTCAAGTTCAGGTTTTGCTCGCTCATAATCAGCTTTTGCATATGCCTGATCTGCATTTGCAGCCGCTTCTTCCGCTTCAGCCAGGGCTTTTTCGGCCATTGCAACAACCTTTTGCATATTAGCCTTATCAACAACCATTTTCCATTCAAATTCCTGTTCCTTTAACTGCTGATCCCGTTCTTTTAATACAAGTTCCGGGTCTGGTTGGTTTAAAGCCTCGTCGGGCAGCATAAACCTATCAACTTCCGGCATGCCTATTGCCTCTAAATAATATCGCCTGATTTCCTGATCATTTAACCCGGAACCCAAAAGCTCCATTACAGCCTGTGCTTTTATTAATTTCTGTGTATCAGAAACTTCTTTCGGGTCTGATACAGGCACGACATCAACCGCATCCATGTTATAATCCATCCGGGTAACTGCCTGAAGATCGTCCATTACCCGAAAATATTCTTCTTCCGGTAAATAAATAGCGTTTAATCGGTAAAGTTTTTTAAATTCTTCTTTTAAACTGCGATGAATACGCTTATAAACCGAGCCAAAAACCTGCATCCCCTGTTCTATAAGGGCCATTGTAGTGGTTGGAGAAGCGTTTGCCCCTTGTGATTGTCCGGTCATAACCTCAGCCACAGAAGACATCTTTTCCCCGGACTCTATCAGGGTCCCAAGCATGGAAAAAAGTACCGATGAGGGTTCTTTTACAGGCAATGGAAATATGTTTTTGCGTAAATCATCACCTGGAATACTTACTTCCTTCCATTCACCTAATTTAAACTGTAAATCCCGACCCTTGCCCTTGGATAACTGCGCTCCCTTGCCAATAAAACCGGCATTTGAGTTATACAGAGTCCCGGAGTCAATTATTTGGTTTATAAGCGAGTTTATAGCTTCGTTAATCGGGTTAAGCATATTGCCAAAACCCATGCCACGGCTACCGCCATCAGGTGACGGGAAAAACACCGTTTGTGTATAATATTGGGTTGGCACAATTTTTGCTATACGTTTGCCATCATCGGTATAATAAACATCCCTTTGCTCAAATCTCGGATAAATCCGGGCCACTTTTTTGCTGTCTTTATGATATGTTACAATATACGGTTCCTTGTATCCGTCTTCGTCGAGGTCTAAGAACCGGTGCTGTTCGATAAAAAGTAGGGGGGAGTCTTCATCCTGTTCGTCCTGGCGCTTATCACTGCCCATATTCTCGCTGTATTCCTGATCCAGGAAATGTTTTGTGCGCTTTTTTTCTTCAACATCGTTAGGATATAAATATATTTTTTCCGAAACTCTTGCCGCAGCACGGGCAGATTTGGCCCAATAATTCATTACAATAAATTCAGACAATACCCGGCACGATTTATTTCGCTTTAATATCGAATCAAAATACGTCTTTTTCCATTCTTCTCCAATTATTGGCAATGTGGTAAGCGCCCGGTCAAGGTCTTCTTCCCATTCCTCCATCTGCTCGGTTAACTGCCAACTCATATGTTTGCTAATTCGTTCGGCAATGGCAGATTTTTCGCCCGGTATCATCTGCTGCGGGTTCTGAGGATTCGGCAAAGCATCATTCCCAATAACCTTTGCCTTTACAACTTCTTTTCCCTTCATAATGGCCGGGTATGCCCTTGAAGCAAACTGAGTTGCAGCCACATTTAAAAGTGGATATTTTACGTTTGAAGCGCCCTCGAACGGAAAATTCTTTTTCTCATAAACCTGCATGGCAAGCTTGATGGCTGGTTCGGTTCTTTGCCACCAATCACTACAACTTTTAAAGTCAACCTCGTATTCCCGGTCTGCCGCCTCACCAATTTCTGCAAGCTTATCATCGTCAACATATCGGGCCAGGTTGGTTTCGTATGCTTTTTCCGTGTATATGAAATTTTTTAAATCCATTAATACCCCGTCACTGCGCTTCTACCACTGTTTACTGCCATAGCCGGCATAAAGTCATCATCTTCATCCGGCATAGTTCTTGCTATTTTATGAAACATCATGCAAAGATAGCGAGTGCTATCCATTAAGTGGTCGTTATTCTTGACAATTTGACCCCTTTCATTTCTCCTGTAAAGCCGAAACTCGTCAAACCAAGGACGGCAGCTTTTAAACACTTTTAATTTCCCGGTTGAAAGCATATTCCAAACTTTTAAAATGCCGGCCTCAACAGCATTATCGGCTTTATAAATCTCTCCAAGTAAGTTCATATATTCATCAAGAACCTTTTTGCCGTCTAATTGAGAAGACCCTGCACTATTTGGATCTATGGTGCCCGGAATCCAGTCGCCTCTTGCTTTAATAGACTGTGCATGAACCACAGGTTCCGCTTTTCCACGTTTATAGGTACTGTAAATATATAAAACATCAGATTCCTTGTCATAAGCTGCCCACGGGGCGGCGGTCCAATTCCAGCCCACGTCTAAGCCATAAGCCCTCGGCCACCAGATAGGAATTTCAAAATCATCCACACTAACATCTTCTTCATCAATGGGATATATTGCCCCACTGCCTAATTGCGGCACACCCTTCGTCCGGGCTTCCCTCTGATAAACCGGAATTTCGTTCCACAGCCGGTCCCGTTCCTCCTTGGTCAAATGCGGCACATCATCCCATGTGGCAAAAATAACAAATCGGTTGCCGAAATACATGCCATCAGAGCCAGGCATCCGGCCATCAGGCATAAAACCAAGCACAACCTCGCTCATGCCTTCCAACGGGGTAAAAGTACACAAAACATGACCCGCAGCACGAGTCCGGTCTGTAGAAATAGTTCTTGTCACACACTCGCCGAATACCCCCGGAGTCGGCTCTTCATCCAACCAGATAATATCAACCTCGTCAGACTCAAAAGCCTGCCGTTCCTCAGCATAAGCCTTAAATTTTATTACAGCCTTAGTTCCACTCACATGCTCTACATAACAGGTATCAACCGCACCGGTCGTACCAGACTTCATGGTCATGTTTTTACGGTCTACCTTATCACCAGGAAGCATACCAGTACCCAAAGAATGCAACTCGCCAAGCATTTTTCTCTGCAAAGTGTCCCGTGTTTTGGTTGTGGTCTTGCCGGAAATCCAGATCACAGGAGCATATTTAAACCGAGCGCCCTCCCACCAGGAGGGATACTCGCCAGTGGCATGTAAGGTAAGTTCATAGGCGCCCACACCTTCTGTTTTGCCGGTACGGTTCCCCCCCATAAAAGCTTTTATATTTACATCAGCACCAGCCTTAAAAAACTTTAGATGAGGTTGATACAACTCCCTACGCAGGGGGCCCTCGTCAGGATAAAATTGTGCAATCCGGTTCGTCTTCTTACGCCGAGCAAGTTCATTTACAAGATCAAAAAACTCCTTGTTCTTTTCATCAACTGACATTTACTATTATCTCATAATATTTGACTGAGTAATCAGTCAGTTTTTTAATACACCATAAAACGGGACTTTTTCGTTTGTCAAGAGTTTTTTTGTTTTTGGGGTCCTTTTCAGAAAAAATTATTTAAGCCATGTTATTTTTCCAACATTCCAATATGAAACTTCAAAATTGCACCTTGCACACCGAACCGTATGAATCGAATCTTTTAAAATATTAAACTCCTCAGAACCGCATCTTTTACAGACAATCTTTTCTTCTTTAACATTATGAGGTTCTTTTGCCTGCCAACAACCTTGATTTTGCAACTCT
>JAGXLC010000211.1 GCA_018334875.1 Bacteroidales bacterium
GGCATTGATTTCTTTTTCCTTTACCAGGTTTTCCGAGATCATGAGGGATAGGTTGGCCTTGCCGTCAATGTTGGCGCCCAATAACAGCACCAGGTTGTCCACCTCTTTTTTCATCTGGAAAGCCATGTCCTTCATGGCCCCGGCTGAATCAATATCAACAATGTCGGCAATGTAGTTGACCCCGTTGACCTGCTCCATCTTGTTCAGCAGATCGCGCTTCAGACTGTTCACCTTATCCTGCAGCAGGGATTCAACCTGCTTGTTCAGGTTGTTGTTGTCGTCAATGAGCTTTTCCACGCTTTTGCTCACATTAGCCGGATTGTTGAGCAGCCCACTGACTTCTTCCAGGGTTTGCAGATTTTTTCTGATGTATTCCTCGGCTTTATCCGCGGTGAGGGCTTCAATCCTTCTGATGCCTGCGGATATGGCTGTTTCAGAAGTGATTTTTAATATGCCGATCTGCCCGGTCGCATCCACGTGGGTTCCCCCGCATAATTCCACAATGTCGCCGAACTTGATCACCCGGACCAGATCTCCGTATTTTTCCCCAAACAATGCGGTTGCACCCATCTCTTTGGCCTCCTCAAAGGGAACTTCCCGTTTTTCTTCCCGGGGAATGTTTCTGCGTATATAATAATTGACGATCTTTTCAATCTTTTCAATTTCTTCCTTTGTAAGCTTCTGGAAATGCGAAAAGTCAAAGCGCAGATAATCGGGATGCACCAGCGAGCCCTTCTGTTCCACATGTTGTCCGAGCACTTCCTTTAGGGCATGGTGCAACAGGTGGGTGGCCGTGTGGTTGTTGGCCGTTTTTATTCTTTTCTGGCTGCTTACCACTGCCTTAAAGGTGACATAAGGGTCTTCCGGAAACTTGTTGGCATAATGCACAGTTTGGTTGTGCTCTTTTTTGGTGTCGATGATGGAGATCTTTTCTCCGTCGGATTCTATGTAGCCGGTATCGCCAACCTGACCGCCCGATTCGGCATAAAAAGGTGTATAATTGAATACCAACTGGTACATTTCCTTTCCTTTCGACTTGATCTTCCTGTATTGGGTTATTTGAACCTCTGTTTCCGTATGGTCGTATCCAATGAATTCATCTCGTTCATCTTCGCGTATTTTAACCCAATCGCCGGCTTCAACCTTTCCGGCCTGCCGCGACCGTTCTTTCTGTTTTTCCAGCTCCCGGTTGAATTCTTTTCTGTCCACCACCAGGTCATGCTCTTTCAAAATAAGCTCGGTAAGGTCCAGCGGAAAGCCATAAGTATCATATAGCTCGAACGCCGTTTTGCCATCTACCACTTTGTAATTGTTCTTTTTGGTTCTGTCTATGACACCATCCAACAGCTTTATCCCTGTATCCAGCGTTTTCAGGAAAGTGCTTTCTTCTTTCCTGATCACTTTTCCGATTAAATCTTTCTGAGCATCGAGCTCAGGGAATGCATCACCCATGACCTCTATCAGAGTGGGAAGAAGCCTGTAAATGAAAGGTTCCTTAAAATCAAGGTAGGTGTATCCATATCTTACAGCCCGCCTTAATATACGGCGTATCACATACCCGGCTTTCACATTGGAAGGGAGTTGCCCATCAGCTATAGAGAAAGATATCGCCCGGAGATGATCGGCCACTACGCGCATGGCCACATCGGTCATATCTTCTTTACCATAATCCTTTCCTGCCATTTTGGAAAGTTCCTGGATAATGGGCTGAAAAAGATCGGTATCATAATTGGAATATTTATTCTGCATCACCAGGCAAAGCCTTTCAAAACCCATGCCCGTATCCACGTGCTTTTCGGGAAGCAATTCCAGCTCCCCGCTGGCCTTCTGGTTGAACTGAATGAAAACCAGGTTCCAGAGTTCGATGACCATGGGATGATTCTGGTTGACCAGCTCAGTACCGGGCTTTCTGTTTCTTTCTTCATTGTTTCTCAGATCCACATGAATCTCGGAACAAGGTCCACATGGGCCGGTATCGCCCATTTCCCAGAAATTATCTTCTTTAGAGCCGTATAAAATACGATCCTCCGGCAAATGATCCTTCCAGTGTTCCATGGCTTCATCGTCCCGCTCCAGACCATTTTCCTGATCCCCTTCAAATACGGTTGCATACAACCGGTCTTCCGAAATGCCCATCTCATCTGTAAGAAATTCCCAGGCCCAGGCGATGGCCTCTTTCTTGAAATAGTCGCCGAACGACCAGTTGCCAAGCATCTCAAACATGGTATGGTGGTAAGTGTCGTGCCCCACTTCTTCCAGATCGTTGTGTTTGCCCGAAACGCGCATGCATTTCTGTGTGTCGACCACGCGCTTGTTTTGGGGCGTTTCGTTACCCAAAAATATATCTTTAAACTGATTCATGCCTGCATTAATGAACATCAAGGTAGGGTCATCCTTCACAACCATCGGCGCAGAAGGAAAAATTGCATGTCCCTTGCGATTGAAAAAATTCAAATAAGCTTCCCTGATTTCTTTGGATTTCATAAAATTCTATTTTAAAATTGTCTAACCCGAATTATTCACAAATAATTTTGACGCTATTGAAAAACCTGGCTTTTTGCTTCAATAAATTTCGCAAAAAGCCGGTTTTTCTAATGCGGGGTTGCCTTGCTCCGCACGCTGTCGCTGAAGCTTTAGCGTAAGCGACTGAAGCTTCGCGAAGGCGAGCCTGCATCCACCCCGCAATCCACCCTTCATTCATAAACTTTCCCGCTTACCAGCGGGATTCGTTTATGAATAATGCAGGCTAAAATAATTCACTTAATTTAGCCAAAAACCTTTTTTTGCCCAAAATATTTTGTAAAATTAAATAATTCATTTAGATTTGCTAACATAAAGGATTTTGATACGTAAACAATAACGAAAAACAACCTTATTTTTATGGCAAAAATAAAATATCGTTTTGATCCACATACAATTACCTACCAAAGAATAGACAAAACAGCGAAAAGCAAATTACTTCAGGGGCTCCTGTATTTTGGTATTACCCTTGTGGCTGCCATCGTATTTAACATTCTTTTTACCGCACACTTTGATACACCCAAGGAGCACCGCCTGAAAAGTGAAAAGGAGGAGCTGGTTTTTAAATACGAAATGCTTTCCCAGAATATTGAGCATGTGAATCAGGCATTGAATTACATTGAACAACGTGATGATCATTTGTACAGACCCATTTTTGAACTGGACCCCATACCCGGTAACGTTCGTGAGGCAGGTTTCGGCGGTACCAACCGGTATGACGAGCTGAAAAAATATTCCAATTCGGATATTATGGTTTCCACCACCAAGGAGTTGGATAAATTGGAGAATGAATTATATATACAGTCGAAATCATTTGACTCGGTCATAAAAGAAGCCCGGAATAAGGAAAAGATGATTGCCCGTATTCCGGCGATACAACCCATAAGTATAAAAGATTATGGAAGGATAAGCGATTATTATGGAAGAAGGCGCGATCCCTTTACGGGTAATATGAGAATGCACCGTGGAATGGATTTTACAGGTCCCATAGGTACGGAAATTTATGCCACAGGGAAAGGTGTGATTGAACAGGCCGGATATTCTGCCTACGGTTACGGTAAAGAAGTGGTGATCAATCATGGATATGGATATAGAACCGTGTATGCCCACCTAGACGAAATTCATGTAGAAAAAGGCGATACGGTATCCCGTGGTGAAGTGATCGGAACATTGGGGAATACCGGACGCTCAACCGGACCGCACCTTCATTATGAGGTCAGAAAGGGCAACCGTGCTGTAAATCCATTTCATTATTACTTTGATGACATCACTGCCGACCAATATGATAAGATGATCTCTGCAGCAGAAGAGAACAGAAGACCAATGGATTAATAACTTCTATGGAAAGATATAAATATAAATATAATCCCCGGACAGTTAGATACGAAAAGGTAAAGCTTACCCGGAAGGATAAGTTTATGCGGTTTCTTACATACTTTACCGCTACCCTGGTATTGGCCGTGTTGTACAATCTTCTATTCAGCACATTTTTTGATACACCCAGGGAAAAAGAATTGATGCGGGAGAAAAATCAGCTCGAGTTGCAGTATGAGATGTTAAACGATAAGTTCGACCGGGTTGAAAAAGTCTTACAAGATCTTAAGGAAAGAGACAACAACATTTACCGGATTATTTTTGAAACCGAGCCCATACCGAGTTCAGTCAGGCAGGCAGGTTATGGTGGTTCCGAACAGTATGAGGAGCTGAGAAGTCTTGAAAATTCCGAGTTGATCATTGAAACCAATCAAAGGCTGGATAAATTATCCAAACAGCTTTATGTCCAGTCGAAATCCTATGATGAGATTGTTAATATGGCCAAAAACAAGGAAAAAATGCTCTCATCTATCCCTGCTATTATGCCTGTTTCCAATGAAGACCTTACCCGTACGGCCTCCGGGTTTGGCTGGAGGATTCATCCCATCTATAAGATAAGAAAGTTGCATGAAGGAATGGATTTTACAGCTCCTACGGGTACAAAGATTTATGCTACGGGAGATGGTGTAGTGGAAAAGGTTAAAAGTTCCAAAAGAGGTTATGGTAAAAGAGTGGTTCTTGATCATGGGTTTGGTTATAAAACCCGTTACGCCCACCTGGATGAATTTAATGTACGTAGGGGAGAAGAGGTTAAACGAGGCGACGTTATCGGGTATGTAGGGAATTCAGGATTATCGGTTGCTCCACATCTTCACTATGAAGTCGAAAAAGATGGTGAAAACGTGGATCCGGTCCATTATTATTTTAATGACCTTACGCCCGAACAATATGAAAGGATGATTTTCATCTCCAGCAACAGTGGACAGTCTTTAGATTGAGCGAACCATTATGAAGGATTTGTCGGGAAAATTACTGTGTCTCCTTCCTTTCCTCTGGGCTTCGCTTTTGTCGTACGCCCAGACAGATTCTCTTTCAAATCCGAACGATACCCTTGATGTTAACGCCACTGAGCTAATAAATGACGATTCCGTTGAAGTGATCATTCCTACCTTTTTGGGCAACAAACAGAGAAATTATTATGGATCCAATCCACCTGAAAGTTTGGAGATTAAATGGAAAAGATACCTGGGAAAGGGCAAGACTGTTATTTCCAGGAAAATCGGGGAGAAGGAGTGGAAAGGTGCAGGCTGGACCGGTCAGCCTTTGCTTGTGAAAGAAGGAGATGATTTGTTTCTCATTCAGGGAGCCTATGACCACAATCTGAAAAAGGTACATGCTGCAAGTGGAGAGCTGGTATGGGAATATGCGTTTGACGATGTTATAAAAGGTACCGGAACCATTTGGTATAAACCGGACTACCCGGAACCGGAAAACCGGATGGTCATCTTACAGGGAAGCCGTTTGGGTGTGGGCAATTACCTGGACAGCGATCATATTCCCAGTTACCGGGCTATATCTTATTTTACCGGGGAGGAGTTGTGGCGGCATGATGTGAAATGGACCCATAGTTACAGCAGGGATGTGGATGGTTCCGCTCTGGTTATCAATGACACGGTGTATATCGGCCTGGAAAATTCCCTGTTTACAGTGTTTGATCCCGATTACAAAAATGCCGAAATGAAGGATGACATGCTGCAGCCCAAAATCCATCAACAGCTAAGGTTATACGATATGCCTGATGTGGAAAAACATGATCACAATGTGGTTACCGAATCTTCACCCTCCTTGCTGGGGAATCGTATATACGTAACTTCAGGGGCCGGACATGTTTACGGTTATAATCTGAAAACCCGAAAACTGGATTGGGATTTTTACATAGGCTCTGATCTGGATGGCTCAGCAGTAGTAACTTCTGATAGTTGCCTGATGGTTTCAGTTGAAAAACAATATATTAAAGGAAAAGGAGGCGCCTTTAAGCTGGATCCTTCAAAATCTCCTGAGAACTCTGTAATTTGGTATTTTCCCACGGATAGTACTGATCTCCTTAGCTGGGAGGGCGGAATCATTGGATCAATAGGCATTAATGACAATTACACCGGGGAAGAAGAGGAAAAACTCGCAGCATTTATTGGGCTGGATGGGTATCTTTATGTGGTAAACCATCAAAAAATCCAACCCGGTAAGAAGGTGCCCGGTCCGGACAGTACGACTTATCATCCTACCCCGGAACTGATTTATAAAAAAAAGGTGGGGCCTTCGATTTCAACTCCCGTTTTTTATGAGAACAAACTGCTGGCAGCCACTTACGATGGGCTGTATCTATTTGAATATAACCGGCAGCAGGAATTCGTGCTTAAAGATAAATTTGCGGCTCCTTTTGAAGCTACGCCAATAGCTTATAACGGATGTATCTATATAGCATCGCGGAACGGATATCTTTATTGCTTTTCCGGTTAAAATGGATTGGAGTTTCCTTACAGATTTTATTAATTTGGAATTATAAATAAAACTTTAGAAAATGCCCTACAAAGAACAAAAAGTAGATAAGTTATATTACAGTATAGGTGAAGTCGCAGAAATGTTTGAAGTGAACAATTCCCTGATCCGTTACTGGGAAAAAGAATTCGATATCATTAAGCCCAAAAAGAACAAAAAGGGGAATCGTTATTTTACACAGGAAGACATAGAGAATTTTCATATCATTTATTACCTGGTCAAAGATATGGGTATGACCTTAAAAGGTGCCAAAAAGAAGCTAAAGGAGAACAAAGACGGAACCATCTATAATTTTAAGGTAATTGAATCCCTTAAGAGTATCCGCTCTATGCTCACGGAGCTTCGTGAAGATCTGGATGATATTTAAAACCATAACCTGGACAAGCCAGAACCAAACAGGATATTCGCCCAAATGCACAAGGACTGAATTATTAGCAATATGAAAAGCCATGCATGTCCAGGTTATTTATCGTACCTTATCAATCTATAACAGCATTACTCATTTATAACAAGAGAACAAAGATATAATAATGATTTCAGCTATAAATTATTGATTTTCTGCCAAAATTTGTCAGAATGTAAATGATAAGGTACTAACTTTAGCACAATTTGTTATTTCCATTGTTGTATAGCGGAAAAAGTAACCTATGCAAATCAAAGAGCTTGTTGAATATCTGAATGCCTCAATTCCCCTGGGATTACAGGAAGATTACGATAATTCCGGATTGCTCCTGGGTAATACGGATAATGAATTATCGGGCGTGCTGGTTTCGGTTGATGTTACCGAATCGGTCATAGAGGAAGCCAGGCAAAAAGGAGCCAATTTCATTCTTGCCCACCATCCTTTAATATTTTCAGGTTTGAAGAGCCTTACCGGAAAAGACCATGTGGAACGGTGTGTAATCAAAGCCCTTAAAAATGATGTAGCGATATATGCCGCCCATACCAATCTGGATAACCTGAAGAACGGTTTT